>CALWQS010000052.1 GCA_944383745.1 uncultured Mediterraneibacter sp.
AAATGCCCAGATAGCTCAGTTGGTAGAGCAGAGGACTGAAAATCCTCGTGTCACTGGTTCGATTCCGGTTCTGGGCATTTTTCTTTGCTAAAAAATAGTTTTGATAAGACGGGCGTGTAGCTCAGGTGGTAGAGCACTTGACTTTTAATCAAGTTGTCCGGGGTTCGAATCCCCGCACGCTCACTAGGTGAAATATCCGGGGAAGATAACTTCCCGGATATTTTTTTGTTAAAAATAAAAAGCCGGGATGCTGATCGCCGGCTGAGAATAGAGGAAAAATATATATGAAAAGCTTTCTGCTTTGTTAGATCCAATATAGCCTTTAAATGTGAGAAGAATGTGACGGTTATATAAAATACCGGTTAAGATTTATAAAGATTTTGGCAGGCGTAAGACTTATCTGAATTGTTCGATTCACTACGGCCAGCATTAAGCAATCGTACCCCGGATATTCAGCGTCCCTGTGGAGGATAAGAAAACCCCGCTTTAAACAGATGGTTTAAGCGGGGAGGGACTCATGTTTCAAGATAGTGATAAAGAATATCTATAAATTCACTGTTTGTTGGCTTTTCAGACAGCTGGTATCCGGCTATGGATATCAGAAAATCTCTGTTTCCTCGGTCCCAGCAATAGGATATGACAGTTCTGATGCAGTGTTCTACATTGTAACAGCTTGTTTCAAACTTTGCTGCTATCTCTGAGTACAGTGTTTTGTAGACAGATGTGAGATATCGTTCATCTTTCAGACAGAGCTCCAGTGCATAGCGAAGATATCTGAAACCATAATAAGTGGATCGGATTCCGAGCTGTAATAAAAGTTTCGTGATATTGTCAGTCATGTACTATTTCCTCCTTTGATTGACCGTTGTGTAACTATTAATTTTAAAAGGAAAAAGATGGAAATAGATAAAAATATATAAAATTAGATTTTATTCGACATTTTAATATATAATCCGACGATCGAAAAACTCATAGGTAAAACGCAGGGGATTCTGCCGGGCGTTGTGTCCGAGTAGAAAAAATATGTTCTCTGTGTTAGAATATGGAAGAAATATCACAGCGTGAAAGAAAAAGCGCGGCATTCGGGTTTAAACGGCGGGAGAGGAAGGGAATATGCAGAGATTATATAAAAAACTAAGGGATTATGCAGCATCGGATTACTATCCGTTCCATATGCCGGGACATAAGCGGAATCCGGAGATTACAGGAGCAGTTCTCCCATATGAAATTGATATTACGGAGATAGAGGGCTTTGATGACCTGCATCATGCGTCCTCTGTTTTGAAGGAAGCGGAAGAGAGGGCAGCCGAAGCATACCATGCGGATGAGACACATTATCTGATCAATGGGAGTACGGCGGGACTGCTGAGCGCGGTACTGGGATGTACGGAGAGAGGCGGAAAAATCCTGATGGCGCGCAACTGTCACAAATCGGTGTATCATGCAGTATTTTTAAATGAGCTGCATCCGATTTATCTTTATCCGGAATTTGATGCTGAAACCGAATTAAACGGTGAGATTTCTCTCGCGAAGACAAAGGATTTATTGGATAAGTTTGAGGATATACAGGCGGTCGTGATCACGTCTCCAACTTATGACGGTGTTGTGTCAGATGTGGAGAGGATCGCAGAGATTGCGCACGCAAAAGAGATCCCGCTGATCGTGGATGAGGCACACGGGGCGCATTTCGGGTTTCACCCGTATTTTCCGGATAATTCAAATACGAAAGGGGCGGATGTGGTGATTCACAGTCTTCACAAGACACTTCCGTCTCTTACACAGACCGCGCTCATCCATATGAACGGTACGCTTGCGGACAGACGGAGAATCAGGAAATATCTGCACCTGCTGCAGTCGAGCAGTCCATCATATATATTGATGGCGGGGATGGATGAATGTATCCGCGCGGTGAGCGGTGGGAAGAGCGCAGTCTGGGATCGATATGCAGAATGTCTGGACAGAACAAGGGATAGCCTGAAAGGCTTAAGACACTTGAAGCTCCTGGAGACAGAGCGGTATGACCGGTCGAAGCTGCTTATCTCAGTGAAGGGGCTGCGGAGGAAAAATGCAGAGGGCAGGTCAGCGCTTTTTACGGGAAAGGATCTTTACCAGATCCTTCTGGAGCGCTATCACCTTCAGATGGAGATGGCTGCGGGCTCTTATGTCGTAGCTATGACGGCGCCGGGCGATACAGAAGCGGGGATGCAGAGGCTGGTGGGAGCGCTGACTGAGATTGATAATGAGCTGACAACGCCTCCATGCAGGGCGGCAGAACCGGAGGCAGATGAAAAGTACGGGAGACATATGGAGGAGAATGAAGAGACAGACAATGAAAGGCTGGAACGGCAGGAGCAGGTATACACGGCGTGGGAGGCGGATCAGCTGAGGGAAGGCGCGCTGAAGAGAGGCGTACCTAAGGGAAGCGCACCAAAGGGCGGCGTTTTGAAGAGAGGCATGCTGAAGGAAGACGCGCCAGGAGACCGGGTCGAGGCGGTACCGTGGGAGAAGGCGGAAGGCAGGATTGCGCTTGAATATGCATATCTCTATCCGCCGGGGATTCCGCTCGTGGTGCCGGGAGAACGGATCGGAAAGGCGGCGGCAGAGCAGCTGTCAGCATATGAGCAGATGGGCTTTTCTATAGAAGGAACAGAGGCAGAAGGAAAGATCGAGGTATGGATAAATGGGTAAGATTTTTTATATTATGGGTAAGAGTTCTTCAGGGAAAGACACCATTTATAAAAGATTGTCTGAAGCAATGCCGGAGCTGCGTACGGTGATCCCGTACACGACGCGCCCGATCCGGGAAGGGGAGAAGGACGGCGTCGAGTATTATTTTGTGGGCGAAGACAGGCTGAAAGAGATGAGGGATGCGGGAAGAGTCATTGAGTCGCGCTCCTACAATACAAGATGCGGCATATGGACATATTTTACTGCGGACGATGGACAGATCGACCTGGAGGCACGCGACTATCTTGTCATAGGCACGCTGGAATCTTACCGGGCGCTGAAGAAGTACTTCGGGGAGGATAAGATCATTCCGATCTATATTGAGGTGGACGACGGGGTCAGGCTCTCTCGGGCGCTTGAGAGGGAGCGCAGGGAGAAGGAGCCGAGGTATGCGGAGATGTGCCGCAGGTTTCTGGCGGATTCGGAAGATTTTTCAGAGGAGAATCTCAGGCAGGCAGGGATCGGCAGGAGGTTCGAAAATACAGATCTGGAGAGCTGCCTGGAAGAGATTCGGGCATATATACGGGATTTTAGGGTATAACTTGACGAAAGATTGTGTTATACTTAGAAAGTAGCACTTTATGAAGGGAATAATGCACGGCAGGAGATAAATGATGAGTGGTTTCAAAGATGTAGTAGGACACAAGAATATAATCAAATATATTGAAAGCGCGGTGAGTGCGGACGCTGTTTCCCATGCGTATATTTTAAACGGGGAGAGAGGTTCGGGGAAGAAGATGCTTGCGAACTTGTTTTCAATGAGCCTGCAGTGTCAGAACAGGGACGAAAACGGCGATGCGTGCGGCAAGTGCCAGTCATGCAGGCAGGCGGTCAGCGGCAATCAGCCGGATATCATAAGGGTGACGCATGAGAAGCCCGGCACGATCAGCGTGGATGATATCAGAGAGCAGGTGAATAACGACATTGTGATCAAGCCGTACAGCAGCCGCTATAAGATTTATATTATTCCGGAGGCGGATCTGATGACGGTTCAGGCTCAGAATGCGCTTCTCAAGACGATCGAGGAGCCGCCGGAGTATGCGGTGATCATGCTCCTGACTGAGAATGCGGAGACACTTCTCCCGACGATCCGGTCCAGATGTGTCATGATGAAGCTCCGCAATATCAAGGATCAGCTCGTAAAGAAATATCTTATGGAGCAGATGGAGATACCGGATTACAAAGCGGACGTGTGCGTTGCGTTCGCGCAGGGAAATGTGGGAAAGGCGATCATGCTCGCCACCTCAGAATACTTTAACGAGATTAAAGAAGAGGCGGTCCATCTGCTGAAGAACATCGACGAGATGGATGTGCCGGAGCTGATGGAGGCTGTAAAGAAATGCATGACATACAAGCTGGAGATCAATGATTATCTGGATATTATTGCGATCTGGTACAGGGACGTGCTGATCTATAAGGCGACGAAGAGCGTGGACAGGGTCGTATTTTCAGATCAGCTCAGGTACATCAAGGCGCGCGCCAGCAAGAGCTCCTATGAAGGGATCGAGAATATACTGAATGGGATTGAGAAGGCAAAGGCAAGATTAAAAGCGAATGTCAATTTTGAACTGGTGATGGAGCTGCTCTTATTGACGATAAAGGAGAATTGACGGAATGACTAAGGTAATCGGAGTGAGGTTCCGGACAGCGGGAAAGATCTATTTCTTTGCGCCGGGGAAATTTGAGATAAAACGGGACGATCATGTGATTGTTGAGACGGCGAGGGGCATAGAGTACGGCCGCGTTGTCAGCGGCCCGAAAGAGGTAAATGACGACGATGTCATCCAGCCTCTGAAATCCGTGATCCGGCTTGCGACAGAACAGGATAAAAAGACGGTGGAGAAGAACCGTCAGAAAGAGAAAGAGGCCTTTAAGATCTGCCTTGAAAAGATTCGCAGGCACGGGCTTGAGATGAAGCTGATCGATGTGGAGTATACTTTTGACAATAACAAGATCCTGTTTTATTTTACGGCGGACGGAAGGATCGATTTCCGCGAGCTGGTGAAGGATCTGGCAGCGGTGTTCCGGACGAGGATCGAGCTGCGGCAGATCGGGGTGAGAGACGAGACAAAGATACGGGGCGGAATCGGGATATGCGGAAGGCCACTGTGCTGCAGCACATATCTGACAGAGTTCGCGGCTGTCTCTATCAAGATGGCGAAGGAGCAGAATCTGTCTCTGAACCCGACGAAGATCTCAGGCGTCTGCGGAAGGCTGATGTGCTGCCTGACAAATGAGGAGGAGACTTATGAAGTCCTCAACAGCCAGCTCCCGTCGGTGGGAGACACAGTCACTACGAAGGACGGGCTGACCGGCGTGGTACAGTCCCTGAGCGTCCTGCGCAAGCAGGTGAAGGTTGTGGTCAATCTCGAGAATGATGAGAAGGAGATCCGGGAATATAAAGCGGACGATCTTAAGTTCAAGCCGAGAAAGAAGAAACAGAAGGTGTCCAGGGAAGAGATGAAAAAACTTGCGGCGCTGGAGAAGAAGGACGGAGCATCGAAGTTAAATGACAAATGAGTTAAGACCAGGCGAGCGGCTGGACGATCTGCAGATCGGAGGGCTGGAGCTGATCCAGGATCCGAAGAAGTTCTGTTTCGGTGTGGATGCAGTTTTCCTCTCTGATTTTGTAAGGGTCAGGCCGGGAGAGAATGTGCTGGATATGGGAACCGGGAACGGCATCATACCGGTTCTTCTCTCGGCGAAGACGGAGGCGCGCCACATTACAGGGCTTGAGATCCAGGAAGATACGGCAGAGATGGCGCGGCGGAGCGTAGCGCACAACCATCTGGAAGACAGGATCGACATTGTGACAGGGGATATCAAAGAGGCGGCGGAGCTGTTCAAGCCTGCCTTTTTTGATGTGATAACGACAAATCCGCCTTATATGCTGGCGGATCATGGAATGAGGAATCCGGATGATGCAAAGGCGATCGCCCGGCATGAGGTGCTCTGCTCTCTGGACGATATCCTGCGGGAGAGTATGCGGCTGATGCAGGACAAGAGCCGTTTCTATATGATACACAGGCCGTTCAGGCTGACAGAGATTATGATCAAGATGCATCAGTATAAGATCGAACCGAAACGGATCCGGTTCATTCATCCTTATATCGACAAAGAGCCTGTGATGGTGCTGGTGGAAGGAGTGCGTGGGGCAAAGCCGCGCGTCACTGTGGAGCCGCCGCTCATCATATATGACAGGAACGGGATGGCATAAGAGCGACAGGAGGGAGCATATGGCAGGAACTTTATACCTTTGCGCTACACCGATCGGTAATCTGGAGGATATGACTTTTCGGGCAGTCCGCGTGCTGGGAGAAGTGGACCTGATCGCGGCGGAGGATACGAGGAACAGCGTGAAGCTGCTGAATCATTTTGAGATCCGCACGCCGATGACGAGTTATCACGAGTATAATAAATATGAAAAAGGACGCAGGCTGGTGGAGAAGCTGCTTGAGGGAAAAGATATCGCCCTGATTACAGATGCGGGCACGCCCGGGATCTCTGATCCGGGAGAAGAGCTGGTGCGCATGTGCTGCGAGGCGGGGATCCGCGTGACTGCGGTCCCGGGGGCAGCGGCATGCGTCACAGCGCTGACCGTATCCGGCCTGCCGACGAGAAGATTTGCGTTCGAAGCTTTTCTCCCGTCTGATAAGAAGGAGCGGGAGTCTGTTCTGGAAGAACTGGAACGGGAGACAAGGACGATCATACTGTACGAGGCGCCGCACAGGCTGCAGAAGACGCTCAGGCTTCTGGCCGACAGGCTGGGAGAACGGCGCGCCGCTGTATGCAGGGAGCTTACGAAGAAGCATGAGACTGTCTTTCAGGCGACGCTTCCGAAAGCAGCAGATTACTATGAGGTGAATGAGCCGAAAGGGGAATGTGTGCTGGTGATCGAGGGCCTGAGCAGGCAGGAGATCGAGCGTGAGAAGCAGAAAAAATGGGAAGAGATGAGCATAGAAGAGCATTTCGGGTACTATATCTCGCAGGGACTTGACAGGAAAGAGGCCATGAAGCGGACGGCGAAGGACAGAGGCGTCCAGAAGAGAGAGGTCTACAATTATCTGGAAAAAAAGAAAGAGGAAGGTTGAAAAGAATCACCCGGTACAGGAGCCTGGAGCATCCTGCGCCGGGTGTTTGTCAGTTCTTGTCCGCCGGGGAAAATTTGCGGTCTTCGGTAATCCTGCCGTCCTTCATGAAGATAACACGGGCTTCTAAGGAGACGGCTTCTTCATACTTGTTGGTGACGTATAAGACGGTGATCTTCAGATTGCGGTTGATCCGGATGATGTCTTCCAGCATCTCGCGGCGGCGGTCTTCGTCCTGCCGGGCAAAATCCTCGTCGACGAGAAGAACCTTGGGCTGGCATACGACAGCCCGTCCGAGTGCTACACGCTGACGCTCTGCATCCGAGATCGTGCGGATCTTTTTCGTTAATATGCCAGAGATGCCGAAAAAGTCTGCGGCAGCCTTTACACGTGTGTCGATCACGGTGCGAGGAAGGTCGCGAAGCCGGAGACCGAGCGCCATATTGTCATACACGTTCATATGTCTGTACAGTGTATAGTTCTGAAACGCCATTGCAAGCCGCCGGTCCCGGGGAAGAATGTCGTTCAGAAGAACTGTGCCAAGGTAAATCTCACCGGAAGTGATATCCTCCAGCCCTCCTGTCATGCGGAGGAGCGTTGACTTCCCGCAGCCGCTGGGACCGTGGAATACAACAAATTCGCCGTCTTCTATATGAAGGTTTACATCATCTACGGAGACAAAGCCGTTAGGATATGTTTTTGTTAAGTGTTCAAATGTCACGCTGGCCATAAGTACACCTCCATCTGTAATTCTACCCCATATTTTAGCATAAAGGTTGATTTCGTACAATCCTCAACCTGGACCTGCAAGAAGGACGCTTGCGGCGAGCCCGGCAAAGGTGGCGATGAGCGCTCCCGCGAGAGTATAGCGGGATTTTTTGATGCCGGCGGTCATGAAGTAAACACTCATTGTATAAAAAATGGTTTCTGTGCAGCACATGGAGATCGACGCGATCTGCCCGAGCCGCGAGTCGGTTCCGAAATTTTTATAGATATCGAGAAGAAGGCCTGTGGCAGCGGAGGAAGAGAACATCTTGACGATAGAGAGCGGGATGAGCTCGCCCGGAAATCCGATGTGTGAAGAAAACTGTCCGATGAGAGACGCAAGAAAATCGAGAAAACCGGACGCGCGCAGAATGCCGACGGCGGCCATCAGGCCGATCAGTGTAGGCATGAGACGGATCACGGTGAGAAATCCGCTCCGGGCGCCTTTGATGAAGGTATCGTAGACGCTGACGCCGGCAAGCATGCCGTAGATCACAATAGAAAGTATGATAAAGGGAACGATAAAGTCAGAAATATAGACTAAAATGTGCAAGGCTGTCTCCTGGTCCTGATATGCATTTGATAGATTTATATGCGGGGGCTTCTGCGGAAATTCGGATTTCCCTGCGCAGAGCCGGGGCATATGATCTGCCGGGGGCTCATAGAATGTGGTAAAGACATTTCCGGAGTTTCTATGCCATTTTCTTTTATCCACTACATAATATCCGTTCTCCAAAACGATAATTTTCTTAAGAAAGACGCTTTCTACAGAGGAAGACGAAGAAAAAGGATCCTGCGCGCGGGAGCGGCGGCATGCCTGATTCCGTCCCTCATTATGGGCGGATGCAGCGCGGGCAGGGCGAAGGGGGAGGATGAGCGCTTTCGGCAGTATACGAGGGAAGTGTTCTGTCAGGAGATATCGTCTGACCTGGTCAGCCTCCACTACACATTGAGGGAGCCTGAAAAATACGGGATCAGCGGCGCGCCGGCAGTGTTCGGCGAGGCTGCCGCGGACCCGGCTCAGGTGAAAGCGGCATGCGAGAACATGGAGACGGCGCTGACGGCTTTTTCTTATGATGACCTGAATATTCAGAACAGGATTACCTATGATATCCTGGAATATTATCTCGAAGCAGCGCAGGAGAGCGCGGATTATCTTCTGTATGACGAGCCGCTGGGGCTGGTGAGCGGAGTCCAGACACAGCTTCCGGTCATCCTGTCAGAATATCAGTTCTATGACAGGGAAGATGTGGATGACTATCTGAAACTGATGCAGAGCACGCCGGATTATATTGACAGCCTGATTCAGTTTGAACGGGAGAAATCGGAAGAAGGACTGTTCATGGCGGATTATGCGGCAGATACGGTGATCGAACAGTGCAGCGCCTTCCTTGAGATGGGGGACGGCAATTATCTCTATTCTACATTCTCCGACCGTATAGACGGGCTGAGCGAACTGACGGAGGAAGAGAAAAGCGATTATATAGAAGACAATGCGCTGATGATGGAAGACTATGTCTATCCGGCCTACCAGGCGCTGCTCGCTGCCGTGGAAGAGCTGAAAGGCACAGGACAGAACGAGAAAGGGCTGTGCTATCTGCCGGAGGGAAAGGCATATTATGAGATGGTTGTGCGCCAGTCTACGGGGACGGAGCAGACTGTGCGGGAGCTGGAGGACCTGGCGAGACGGCAGATCGTGGAGGATCTGGAGGCCATGGAGAATATCGCAGGGATTACCCGGGGAGAAGCCCGGGAGACGGCGGCGTCCATGGGAAAGAGTGATGCGGAGCTCATCCTGAGCGAGCTTCGGGATGGGATCCGTGCGGCGTTTCCGGAGTATCCGGACACGGCTCTGGAGGTGAAATATGTGCCCGAGGCGATGGAAGAGCACTTAAGCCCTGCGTTTTACATGATTCCGGCCATCGATAATACAAAGGAGAATGTGATCTATATCAATCAGGCACAGATGGGGGATGACCTGACGCTGTTCACGACGCTTGCGCATGAGGGGTTCCCGGGGCATCTCTATCAGACGGTCTTTTATGAGGGGACAGATCCGGATCCGGTGAGAAATCTCTTCAGCTTCGGAGGCTATGTAGAGGGATGGGCGACCTATGCGGAGATGTGCAGCTATTATCTTACCCCTCTGTCAAAGGAGCAGGCGACGCTCCTGCAGAAGAACGCCTCCATCATCCTGGCGCTGTATGCGCTGGCAGATATGGGAATCCACTATGAGGGATGGAGCAGGATGGATGCGGTGTCCTTTTTCAGCAATTACGGCATAACGGACGCGGATACGGTGGAGCGGATCTATGAGCTGATCATCGGGTCTCCGGGGAATTATCTGAAGTATTATATCGGATATGTACAGTTCCTGGAGCTGAAGAAGGAGTGGATACGAGAAGAGAAGGAAGATTTTTCGCAGAAAAAATTTCACGAGGCAGTGCTCACAGTTGGGCCTGCGCCGTTCGATATTGTTGAGGAATATATGTGGGAGATCACAGGGGACAGCGGTGCGGATCAGTAGGAAGGGGAGGCAGATGGTATGTTGAATTATCTGTGGGCGGGGATGATCCTTGTGGGGATCGTATACGGGGCGTTCAACGGAAAGATGCCGGATATGACGAACGCTGCGCTCGACTCGGCGAAGGAGGCTGTGACGCTGTGCATCACGATGATCGGCGTGATGGCTTTCTGGACGGGGATCATGGAGATTGCATCCCGTGCCGGGATCATCGGCATGGCGGCGAAGAGGATGCGGCCGCTGATCCGTTTTCTCTTCCCGCAGCTTCCCGAGACGCACAGGGCAAACGAACATATCACGACAAATTTTATCGCGAATTTTCTCGGGCTGGGATGGGCGGCGACGCCTGCCGGATTGAAGGCTATGGAAGAGCTGGGCAGGCTCGAAGACGCGCGGCGGGCAGGGAGAGCGGCCGGTCCGGTGAGGAAAAAGGGGATTGCCGGAAATGAGATGTGTACGTTCCTGATCATCAATATCTCGTCGCTGCAGCTGATCCCGGTGAATGTGATTGCCTATCGGAGCCAGTACGGCAGCGTGAATCCGGCTGGGATCGTGGGCGCCGGCATTGCGGCGACTGCGGTCAGCACGGGCGCGGCAATCGTGTTCTGTAAGCTGATGGACCGAAAGCGGAAGGTGTAAAGCCTTCCGTTTTTTTGTCGAACTTACCTGACAGCAACTGATAAATTCAGCTAATTTCGTATGCTATGCTTAGAAAAAATTAAATCAGAGGTGAGTATAAATGGAAAGACAGATACCAAAAAATGTTCGTCAGATAGGAAATGTGAGCGACAGCCCGAAGATCTATGTGGAGGATTATGTGGATACCTTTTTCGTACAGCTCTGCGAGAAATGTGAGAGGGCGGGAGGCGGCCCGATCGGAGCTTTCCTCGTGGGAGATATGCAGGAAGGCGGGGATGAGCAGTATGTATATATCTACGGCGCGATACAGATGCATGATCTCACGCTGTCCGGAAATGAGTATGTGATTGATGAAAATACGTGGAAGCAGGCGTATGAGGACTGCAAGCAGTATTTTGAGGACGGCGAGATGCTGGGGTGGTTCGTGGCCCAGCAGGGGGTTCCTCTGGTGCCGGACCAGAGCACGGTGAGGCTGCACAGGAAAGCTTTTCCGAAGGAAAATACGGTGTTCATCATGAAGGATCCGGCGGAGAAGGAGGAGATCTACTATGTCCACAAGATGAGCGACCTCATGGAGATCGGCGGGCACTATACATATTATGAAAAAAATCCCTGTATGCAGAATTATATGATCTCTGCGAGGAAAAAGAACGGCGTGTTTCCCACGGAGACTGTGGAAGACAGAGCTGCGAAGGACTTTCGTAATCTGGTCAGAGCAAAGGGCGAGGGAGTACGGAAGAGGAAATCGGGAGGAATGATGTATGCGGCCAGCGCGTGTCTCGTGCTTGTGCTGATCGTAATGGGCGTCTCTATGGTAAATAATTTCGATAAAATGAAAGCAGTGCAGTCTACATTGGACAGCCTGAGCGGGCAGACCGATATTGTGGAAACGCAGGAGACCAGCGGCACGGTGACAGCGGTCACATCCGAGGAGGACGCGGCAGGAGTCGGGGAGGAAGCCCGGGAAGAGGATGGAGAATCGGATGATGCACAGACACAGGACAGCGGGCAGCCTGCGGATGAGGGGCAGGACGGCAGCGCAGAGGAAACGGCAGCAGGAGGCGAAGCGGCAGACAGCGGTACAGAAGACAGCGGCACGGCGGACAGCGGGACCGCAGGCAGCAGTTCGTCTGACAGCGGAAGCTCAGACAGTACGGACGTCCACAGCTCAAAATCCGGCGGGGCAGACAGCTCGGGAGAGAACGGGAGCAACGGGATCTATGTGGTGGAAAAAGGCGATACACTCGCCATCATAAGCAGGAAAATGTACGGAGATCTCACCCATGTAGACGCAATCTGCCGGATGAACGGCATCACGGACGGGAATCTGATTTATGTGGGCCAGAAATTGCTATTGCCATAAAGTCGTGTTATAATCAACAGGAAAATAAGAAGAATAGACAGAACAGACAGGCGATAAGGGGAGTAACATGGCGCAAAAGAAAATTCCTTACCTGCGGATCGTTGAACCTCCCGAAGATCCGAAGGAAGTTAAGAGAAAGGTAAGAAGACTCCATAAGGAGAAGGTAAAAGATATTCTCGCGATCGTCATACTTGCAGCCCTGGCGGTATGCGGGACTTATCTTCTGCTGCAGAATCAGACATACAGCCGGGCGCGCAGCGCATCGAGCTACACAAATGATATATCGGATACAAACCGCTATGTGCAGTTCGCGGGAGGAATCGTCCGGTACAACAGAGACGGAGTCGTATTCCTGAACAGGAGGAATGAGGAACAGTGGATCCAGTCCACACAGATACAGAATCCGATCGTTGAGGTGAAGGATGAAGCGTTTGCCGTTGCAGACAGAGGCGGGAACAGTATTCTCGTCTTTACTGAGGACGGGCTGAAAGGCGAGATCGACACGGCTCTGCCGATCGAAAAAATCACGGTCTCGGAGCAGGGGATCGTAAGCGCAATTCTCCGAAATGAAAATGCACCGAGGATCCTGACCTATGATGCGGCGGGGAACATTCTCGTTGAGCAGCAGGTGACGATGAGCAGCATGGGATATCCGGCGGCCCTCGAGCTCTCGGATGACGGCAATACTCTGGCGGTCTCTTATCTGTACACAGAGGGGACAGGCATGGGATCCCGTGTGGTCTATTATAATTTCGGCGAGGCAGGACAGGAGAAGGCGGACAATACCGTTCTGTCGGAAGAGTACAGCGGAACGATCGCGGCGGAGATCTTTTTCATGGGCAGCGACCGCTCGGTGGTAGTGGGGGATAATTCTTTTACCATCTACAGAGGGCTGGAGGCTCCGGAGAAGGAGAATGAAGTCACTTTGAACCGTGAGATCAGCAGTGTATTCCACTCTGACCGCTATATCGGTTTTATCCTTCTCAATGAAGAAAAATCAGGATACGAGGTTTCCCTGTATGACCGCAGCGGCAGACAGGTGATGCGGCGGGCTGTCCCTGGAGAATATACCCATGTGAAGGCTGACGGCGACGAGGTCATTATGTATGACGGAAGCAGATGCTGCATTATGACTGATACGGGGGTTATGAAGTTTAAGGGAAACCTGAATGTGGACGCCCTGGAGATGTTCAAGGCGCCGGGGCTTAACAGATACTATGTGATGAGCGCAGATGAATTGAAAGTAATTTATCTGACGAATTAGGAGACGATATGAATAATTGGCTGTTGATTATAGTTGCGACTGTATTTTTAATATGTATTGCAGTGGGATACATAAGAGGATTCCTGAAATTGGGGCTTTCTCTTATCTCGACGGTGCTGACTCTTGTGATCGTGGCGTTCCTGTCCCCGTATGTGGCGGACGCCCTGGCAAAGTATACGCCGGTGGATGATTTTATAGAACAAAAATTTGTGGCGGCATTCATGCCGGAGCTCTCTGAGGAGCAGCTGGCCGGTCTTGACCTGAGCGGGACTCCGCTGGAGAACCTCAGCCAGGAGCAGCTGGCGAATCTGAACGAGCTGGACTGGGACCGTCTTGGCATCACGGTACAGGATGTACTGGATGTGGTAGGAGAGATCCCGAAGGATATTCAGATCAGCCAGATCGAGAATGCGCCTATGCCGGAGTTTATAAAAGACATGCTCATGGACAACAACAATGAGTCTGTCTACAGTTCCCTGGGCGTGAGCTCCTTCCCGCAGTATGTGGCTTCCTTTATCTCCAGGATGGCGCTGAATCTTTTGTCCTTCCTCGCGACGTTCGTGATCGCGATCATCCTCGTGAAGGCGCTGATGGCTGCGGTAAATATCATCGGAGAACTGCCGGTGCTCGGGCTGGTCAACCATATCGGAGGAGGCCTGCTGGGGCTGGCGCTCGGCCTGCTTATCGTATGGGTAGGTTTCCTGATCATGACGCTGCTGTATGCGACGGAGGCGGGAAGCGAGTGCTTCGAAATGGTGGAGAAGAGCAGCATCCTCACGTTCCTCTACGATACAAATCCGCTGCTGACCAGGCTCCTCGGATTTTGATATAAGCGTCTATAGACAGTGAAAATAAGTATCCGCCGCACAGGAAGGCAGCAGGCATCCTGTGCGGCGGATACTGTGTTCCCGGAGACGGAAAGCTGTCAGAGACCGGGCGGGCGAATAGCAAGGGCTGAACGGTTACTTTTTGAGGGTTACTTTTTGAGAAGAATATTGATGAAAATATCTTGACAAATCGTGCGGCTGTATGGTATTGTATAAAAGTTCTATGAAACATGTTTGGGGGATTAGCTCAGTTGGGAGAGCGCCTGCCTTGCAAGCAGGAGGTCACGAGTTCGACTCTCGTATTCTCCACTTCAGCAGTGAAGGCTGCTGTTTTACAATTTAATATTCCTCCTTAGCTCAGTCGGTAGAGCATGCGGCTGTTAACCGCAGTGTCGTTGGTTCAAGTCCAACAGGGGGA
>CALWQS010000053.1 GCA_944383745.1 uncultured Mediterraneibacter sp.
AAGCTCTGCGATTTTTATTTTCCGTCTGTGGTGATGACAGAAGACGTTGTAGTCGGCATTAACTCCGGCGGCACGGATCCCGGCATGGTCCGCAGGACCAGGCAGAGGCTGGAGAGAATCCTGGCGGAAGAAGACGAACAGTGAACGATGGGAAAAAATACCTGAGAAATTTAGTATTTTTCGGCAAATATATAGAATAGAGACAGAACTAATTCCTGGTAAAATACTGGGAATTGGGAAAATATATTTGAAGGAGGATACAGAACATGATAAATATACAGAAGGCTGCGGTGATCGGCTGCGGATTTGTCGGCTCTACGATCGCATATGCACTGATGCAGAAAGGAACCTTTTCTGAGCTGGTGCTCCTGGATGCAAACCATGCGAAGGCGGAGGGGGAGGCGATGGATATCAGCCACGGACTTCCGTTCGCCCATGCGATGGATATCCGCGAGGGAGACTATGAGGATATCGCCGACGCGTCAGTGGTGATCATCACCGCCGGGGCCAATCAGAAACCGGGGGAGAGCCGTCTGGACCTGGTGCAGAAGAACGCTGTGATCATGCGCTCGATCATACGGGAGATCAAGAGAGTGAAGTGCGAAGGAATCCTGCTGATTGTCTCTAACCCGGTCGATATCCTGACTCAGGTCGCCCTGGAGGAATCCGGCTTCCCGAAAGAACGGGTGATCGGCTCGGGGACTGTGCTGGATACAGCGAGGCTGAAGTATTTGGTCAGCGAGAAGCTCAAGGTGGACAGCCGCAATGTCCATGCGTTTATCGTGGGAGAACACGGCGACAGTGAGCTGGCGGTATGGAGCTGCGCGAATATTTACGGCATCGGGCTGGAGGACTTTGCAAGGATGCGCGGTTACAGAGATTTTGAGAAAGAGAAGGATGAGCTCTATCACGCGGTACGGGACAGCGCCTACGAGATCATTGAGCGGAAGGGCGCTACGTATTATGGGATCGGCATGGCGGCGGCGCGCATCGCGGAGTCGATCGTGCGGGACAGCCATACGGTAGCCCCTGTGTCTGTCTCGCTGAACGGCGAGTACGGCATTTCCGGACTCTGTCTCAGTATCCCGGCTGTGATCGGGAGAGACGGGGCGGAGCAGATCCTGGAGATCAATTTCAGCGAGGAGGAGAACGGAAAGCTGAGGGAGTCGGCGGAGGAGCTGAAAAACGTGCTCGCGCAGCTCGGATAAAAGAATAGAAGATGCCGGAAAAAGACTTCGGTGCGGACAGATCCCGCGCCGAAGTCTTTTTTTCCAGCAAAAGCATAAGGAATCGGCCGGCAGAAAATGCTAGACTTACTTCCGGAACAAGGCAGACAGGATCGGCGGGCGCTGCTTATGCAGGGGTTCCGCCTCGCGAGACGGGAGTGAGCAGTTATGAGGCACAGAGTTTTGATCATAACGACAGTGAGCGGCTTTTTATGGCAGTTTGAGAAGAACACGGTTGAGCTGCTGAAAAGGGAAGGAGCGGAGATCCACTATGCGTCGAATTTTTACCGGCCGGCATATGAGTTTGAGGAATCTTACTTCGAAGAAAACGGCATACGCACGCATCATGTACCGATCGAGAAGCTGCCGTGGAAGATCCTCCGCAATCTCAGGGCGCTCAAGAGGCTGACGGAGATCATACGGAGCGAGGGGATCGACGCAGTGCACTGTCACAATCCGATGGGAGGGCTGCTTGGAAGGCTCGCCGCGCTTTTGTCCGGCAGAAGGACGGCGGTGATCTATACAGCCCACGGCTTTCATTTCTACAAAGGGGCGCCGGCGAAGAACTGGATTCTGTACTATACGGCGGAGCGGCTGCTGGCGCGCTTTACGGACGCCCTGGTCACGATCAATGCGGAAGACGAGGGGCGGGCCAGCGGCTTCCGCATGAAGAAGGGAGGCAGAGTCTTCCGGATTCCGGGCGTCGGCATTGATACCCGCAGATTTGCGCCGCAGCCGGAGCTCCGAAGAGAGGCGAGAATGAGGATGGGAGTGGGAGAGGATGAGTTCTGCCTTCTGACGGCGGCGCTGCTCGACCCGGAGAAGAACCATGAGACAGTGCTTAAGATGCTTGCGGGGCTTAAGGGGCGGGCTGCGTTCCCGGTGCGCTATGTCGTCTGCGGGGACGGGCCGCACCGCCCTGCGCTGGAAGCGAAGGCCAGAGAATACGGCCTGGAAGAGCAGGTGGCATTCCTCGGGTTCCGCAGAGATCTGGAGGTACTTCTTCAGGGAGCGGATCTGTTCCTTTTCCCGTCGCTGCGGGAAGGGCTGGGGATGGCGGCACTGGAGGCGATGGCATGCGGCGTCCCGGTGGCGGCAGCGCGGAACCGGGGGACAGTGGAGTATGTAAGGCATGGGGAGAACGGTTTCCTCTGCGAAGGGGAAAGCCCGGAGGCGTTCCGGGACGCCGTGCTCCTTATGCAGGCGGACCCATCGCTGCGGGCAGCTATGGGGCGGAGGGCGGCGGAGGACAGCCGTGCCTTCGGCAGAGAGCGGTCGGCGGAGGCGATGGAGCAGATCTACAGGATGACGCTGGGAGGTGCGGGAGCATGAGTGTAAAGGTGAGTGTGCTCATGAGCGTGTACGATCCTCATCCTTTCTCACAGATGGAAAAGGCGGTGGAGTCGGTCATGGGCCAGACGCTTACAGAGTGGGAGCTTCTGATCTACAATGACGGCTCTCATGAGGAGTACAGAGAGCGGATCATGCGGCTGGCAGGGCGGGATCCCCGGATCCGGTATCTGGAGGGCAGGGCGAACCGAGGGATCGCTTACGGGCTCAACCAGTGCATCCGGCATGCGGAGGGAAAATTCCTCGCAAGGATGGACGCGGACGACGTCTCGCTCCCGGAGCGGCTGGAGCGGCAGACAGAGTTCCTGGAGCGGCATCCGGAGTATGATTACGTGGGATGCAGCGCCTTCCTCATCGGCGGAGAAGAGATATGGGGCGCAAGAGCGATGCCGGAGAGACCGGAGAAAGAGGACTTTCTTCTATATTCGCCGTTTATCCACCCTTCCGTGATATTCCGCAGAGAGGTGTTTGAAAAGTACGGAGGCTACAGCCTGTCACGGCAGACGCTCCGCTGTGAGGACTATGAACTTTTCATGAGGCTGTATAATTCCGGAAGTTACGGGTACAATCTCCAGGAAGAGCTGTTCTGCTACAGGGAGGACAGAGAGAGCTTCCGGAAGCGCAGGCTGCGTTTCCGGATCGATGAGGCGAGGCTTCGGGCGAGATGGTTCCGGATCCTGGGACTTGGCGGGGCGAAGGGGATGCTGTATCGCTGCAGGCCGCTTGCCGGAGCCCTTATCCCACCGAGGCTCTGTCATTGGATGAAAAGATATTACAGCAGGGAAAATGGAGCACGGAGATGGAGGAAAGATATCGTCATATAATTGAGCAGAGCGCAGAGAGCACAATTGCCCCGGCGCTCGTGGAATTTGTAAAATGGATCTTAAGATCCGCCGGCGAGCACGGGATCCGGCGGATCTATTTTCTTGCCCGGGACGGATGGCCCATGTATCAGGCGGCAAGGATCCTGGCAGAGGGACGGAAGCCTGAGATAGACTGCAGGTATCTGAGATGCTCGCGGTATGCGCTCAGGATCCCGTCATTCCATCTGCTGGGGCGAAGTGCGACCGGGCAGATCTGTACAGGAGGCATCGCCATGACGCTTCGAAAAGTGCTGCGGCGGGGAGGGCTGACGGAGCGGGAGGTGCAGGAGACCGCGCGCGCAATGGGGCGGGCGGATGATCTGGACAGGATCCTGACCTATCAGGAGGTCCGGGATCTGAGAGAGCCTCTTGTGCAGACGGAGCTCTTCTGGCAGTATGTGTCGGCACATGCCCGGGAAGCGTACAGTGCGGCGGTGGGCTATTTTCGGGGAGAAGGGCTGATGGACGAGATTGATTATGCGATAGCGGACAGCGGATGGACGGGGAGTATTCAGAGGACACTGTCGCTTCTCACTGCGTCAGCCGGATACAGGGGACGGATCACGGGATATTATTTCGGGCTCTATCACATTCCGTCCGATGCAGAGAAAACAGATTATCATGCGTATTATTTCGGCCCGGTGGGCAAGATAAGGAGGAAGGTGTATTTTTCAAACAGCCTCTTCGAATGTCTCTGCAGCGAGCCGTGCCGGATGACAGTCGGATACCGGCGTTCGGAGGAGGGATACGAGCCTGAGGCGGAGGCCGGCGAGGCGGGGAACAGAGCGGAACGGGAACTGATCCATGCCGCCGTCGAGAAGCGCGCCGGAGCGGAGGCGGAGAGGCTCCCCGGGCGTCCTGCCCTCTGGGAGACAGACATGGGAAGAAGGCTGCGGAAGAATCTCGAACAGCTTATGGGGCGTCCGAAGAACGCACAGGCGGAGGCGTTCGGGAGGATGAAGTTCACAGACGATGTGCTGGACGCCGGCCATCTGCTGGCGCCCGTCCTTACAAAGCGGGAGGTCAGGCAGAACCATTTCCTGGCGAAACTTACATCTCTGACGGGAATCCGCAGGCAGCCGGTGAAGGAAAGCGCATGGATCGAGGGGAGCATTGTGAGGAGCGGCGGAGCCGTGCGCTGGCATCTGCTCCAGAATAGAATCTATAAATATTTACTTTATATCAAAAAAGATATTTTAGAAAGGATAAAATGATGGACAGGCAGTCTTTATTTGTGATACAGGAGCTTGTGTCAAGAGAGATCCGGAGAAAGTACAGCAGGTCAAAGCTGGGGATCATATGGAGCGTCCTGAACCCGCTTCTCTCCATGGCGGTGCTCTCGCTCATTTTTTCCTCCATGTTCCGGAAGTCGATCGAAAACTATCCGGTCTACTATCTGACCGGTTTCCTGATCTGGAATTTTTTCACAACTGCCACGAATACGGCGATGACGTCTCTTGCGGACAATCAGATGCTCATCCTCCAGGTAAAGCTCCCAAGGTCAGTCTTTCCCCTGGCGAGAGTATGCACTGCCTTTGTGAATTATCTGTACTCGCTGGCTGCGTATCTCTGTATCCTTCTGCTTTTCCGGATTCCTTTTACGTGGTACATGCTGCTGTATCCGGCTATCGCCGCCATGGTCTTTTTCTTTGCGCTGGGGCTCGGCTGTATCCTGTCCGTGCTCTATGTGTTTTTCGGAGATGTGAGGCATCTGTACTCGGTGCTGCTTACATTATGGATGTATCTGTCCGCGCTGTTCTATCCCCTGGAGCTTCTCCCAGAGGGGATGCAGGCGCTTATCCGGCAGAATCCGATCTACAGCTTCATCGCGGCGGCGCGGGACTGTATCCTCTACGGGAGGATGCCGGGGGCGGATGTGTGGGCAAGGATGGCCCTTTGGAGCCTGGGCGTGTTCCTGGCGGGGGCGTGGATCTTCCGGGGGAGCCAGAACAGGATCGTGCAGAAGCTTTGACTGCGGGAGAGCGGAAAGAGAAACGGAGGTAAGCGGATGAGGGAAGAACGTGTAAGAAAAGGGAAAAAGAGGGAACGGCCGGTGATTTCGGTCCGGAATGTGAGTATGTTCTTCCGGGTTCCCGTGGAGAACACCTCCAGCCTGAAGGAGTTTGTCATCAGCATGGCGGCGGGGAGGAACCGCTACCGGACGCTGCGGGCGCTGAACGGCATCCGGTTTGACGTGTACAAGGGCGAGATCGTCGGGATCATCGGAACTAACGGTTCGGGGAAGAGCACGCTGCTCAAGATCATCTCCGGCGCGATGACGCCGACCAGGGGAAGGGTCGTTGCAGACAGGAAGAGCATCCAGCTCCTGACTTTGGGGACGGGCTTTGATAAAGAATTGACAGCGAGGGAGAATGTATATCTGAACGGGGCGATCCTCGGGTACAGCCGGGAGTTCATCCGGAGAAAGTATGACAGCATCGTAGAGTTCGCAGAACTGCAGGGGTTTATGGAACAGAAGGTGAAGAACTTCTCATCCGGCATGGTCTCCCGGCTCGGCTTCGCCGTGGCTACGGCGAGAGATACGCCGGGCATCCTGATCCTGGATGAGGTGCTGAGCGTGGGCGATATGTTCTTCAAGGAAAAGAGCGGGAAGAAGATACAGGAAATGATCCACAGCGGCGCCACAGTCCTCATCGTTTCCCATTCCACGGACACAATTCTGAGAAACTGTACGCGCGCGGTCTGGATCGAGAAAGGGATCCAGAAGATGACAGGAGATCCGGAGGAAGTCTGCCGCGCCTATATCGAGTATGGGAAGAAGAGAGGCGGGGCAGGATGACAGAGAGTCTTAAGAACAGGATCTATCGGCTCCTTGTGAATCGGATCCCCGGGATCCGGGCGAGATATCTGGAGCTGAGGAAGGAATCGTCCGGACCGGCGGGGCGGCTTCGGTGCTTCGCCGCCCTGTCATGGTGGAACCTGAGCTACTATCTCCTGGGGAGAAGAGAACTTGGCTGCCCGGTAAAATACGGGTACTATGAGCGGAAGAGACAGGCACCGGCAGGGGCGGAGGGAGAGGAGCCGGAAGAATATGGGAAGCTGACAGGACGATTAAAGAGATATGATATTATTTCTTTTGATATTTTCGACACGCTTTTACTCCGTCCGTTTTCAGACCCGACGGAGCTGTTCTATCTTCTGGATATCCGGTTCTCCTATCTTGACCTCCGCCGGATCCGCGTGGAGGCGGAGGCGGCTGTGAGAAAGAAGCGCGGGAGAATGTACGGCGGAGAAGTGTCGCTCGCGGAGATATGGGCTGAGATGGAGCGCGTGACGGGGATCCCGGCAGGAGAGGGGATGGCGGCTGAGATGGAGCTGGAGCGGAAATACTGCACCGCCAATCCCTATTTCCTTCCGGTGCTGGAGGACCTTAGGAAAAGCGGGAAAAAGGCAGTCGTGACGAGCGACATGTATCTCGGCAGAGATTTTCTGAAAGTACTGCTGGAAGAGAAAGGGCTCGGGGTGTTCGACGGATATTTTATCTCATCAGAGTACATGGAATCAAAGCATGGGGGCGGGCTCTACCGGATCGTGAGGGAAGAGGCAGGCGGATCGGACAGAGATGTACGATATGCCCATGTGGGAGACAATGTCCACGCGGATGTCAGGATGGCGAAAAGGGCGGGATTCGCGGCTTTTCTATATCCGAATCCCCAGAAGGCCGGGAATCCTTACCGTCCCATGGATATGTCGGCTGTGACCGGAGCTATGTACAGAGGGATTGTAAATATCCGTTTTCATGCGGCGGCAGAGAAATATAATTGCTTTTATAAATACGGATATGTTTACGGAGGAATACTGGCACTGGGATACTGTCAGTTCATACACCGGTATGTAAAGGAAAGGAAGATTGACAGGATCTGGTTCCTCGCAAGAGACGGGGAGATCCTGAAGAAGGTCTATGACCTCCTGTATCCGGGGGAAGATACGGCATACGTGCTCTGGTCGCGGAATGTATCGGCAAGGCTTCTCTCAGATGTATATCGGTACGACTTCTTCCAGCGCTTTCTCTTTCAGAAGATAAACCAGGGCTACAGCCTGGAGAAAATCTTTTCCGGCATGGGGCTGGAAGTTCTTCTGGATGGGGCGTGCCGAGCGCTGAAGTGCGGCGGGGAGGAGCAGCTGACAGAAGAGCTTGCGCGGCGCTGCATGGACTATCTCGTCTCCGTGTGGGACATGGTTTCTTCTGTCTATGAGGAAGAACGCCGGGCAGCGGGGAGATATCTGAAAAAGATGGCAGAGGGCTGCAGCTCGGCTGCCGCGGTGGACATCGGCTGGGCGGGAAGCGGCGCCGCCGCGCTGGACAGGATGATGGACCGGGTCCTCGGGCTTCCGTTCCGGGTCTATGGGCTGTCTGCGGGGACGAATACCGCCCACAATCTGTCGCCGGATGCGAGCGAGGGCTTCTTCTTCTCCGGACGGATGGAGAGCTATCTCTTTTCCCAGCAGAAGAACAGGGACCTGTGGAAATTCCATGATCTGAACAGGAAGCACAATCTGTATATGGAGCTTCTCTTCACATCGCCTTCCCCGTCGCTCAAAGGCTTCGGCGCCGGGGCGGATCAAGAGACTGTGTTCCGCTTCGGGAGACAAGAAGGACATGCGGGTGAGGTCCGGCAGATCCAGAAGGGAATCATGGATTATATCAGAGATTACCGGAGATTTTTCGGAGAGCTTCTCGCAGACGGGATCGGAGAGGTCTCGGGGAGGGACGCCTACGCTCCGCTGCTCCTTTTCCTCGGAGACAGACAGGCGCAGAGGAAGCTGGAAGCGTCCTTTCACTGGGATACAGATCAGAATGTGGAATAAAAATGAAAGCGGCAGGTATGAAAGAAATGAGGAACGGACAGAATATCTTCAGAGCGGTGAAGCTGCTGACAGGGGGGATGCTCCTGGTCCTGTACTTTACGGCAGCCGCATGGGCCATGAGACAGCTGTGGGGCAGCCGGTACCTTCCGGTCACGGTCCTGTATATTGTGCTGCTGGAAGGCGCATGGCTTATGCTGGAGGCGGGGAACACCGAGCAGAGGAGGCTGCTTGATCTTGTCTACGGGCAGTTCTTCGGGGCGGTATGCGCCAACCTGTTTTTCGGTGCGCTGATGTGCACGGTCACGGCATGTTCTCTGTGGGAGATCATAAGGGAGTTCCTGCTCCTGGCCGTCCTGGAGGCAGCGACAGGGATACTCCGCGCGGTCCTTCTCTTCGGGCTGTATCTGAGAGGACGGCCGTTCAAGGAGGCACTCTTTCTCTACGGAGACGGGGAGGATCCGGAAGGAACACGGGAATACAACAACCGGATCAACCGCTATTTCAGCATCGTGAAAGCCGTTCACTACAGTGAGCGGGAAGAAGCCCTTGCCGGATATATTGACCGGTACGGGGCGGTGTACCTCGGAGATATCCCGTATGAGGACAGAAACCGGATTATGAGGATGTGCATAAGACATGATAAAGATTGCTATAGCATTCCAAAAGTTTCTGATATCTATATTCAGAATGCGGGGATACTGAGGCTGTATGACAAGGTGCTGTTCAAGTACCGCCAGGGAGACCTGACTGCGGAACAGAAGTTCGTCAAGCGGGCGGAGGACATCCTGCTCTCGCTCATCCTTATGCTGATCCTCTCGCCCGTCATGGCGCTGACTGCACTTCTCATCCGGCTTGAGGACGGAGGACCGGCGCTGTACAGGCAGAAGAGAGTTACACGGGGAGGGAAGGAGTTCGATATGCTGAAGTTCCGCAGCATGCATGTGGATGCGGAGAAGGACGGGCCGAGGCTTGCCTCGAAGAATGACGCCCGGGTGACGCGGGTGGGAAGGGTGATCCGCAATCTCCATTTTGACGAGCTGCCGCAGCTCCTTAACGTGCTCAGAGGCGATATGTCCATGGTGGGGCCGAGGCCTGAGCGGCGGGAATTTGTGGAGGAATACTCGCGGATCATCCCGGAGTTTACCGAGCGGCTCAAGGTGCGCGGCGGGCTTACGGGATATGCGCAGATCTATGGGAAATACAGCACAGGCCCGGAGGATAAGATCAAATACGACCTGATCTATATCTACAATTATTCTCTTTGGCTGGACATACGTCTTCTCTTCCTGACTGTCCGGATTCTGTTTCAAAAAGAAAATTCAGAGGGAGTCGAAGACGGAATGCGCAGCGCCGCGGCAGGTCCGCGGGACAGAGATGAAAAACGCAGAAACGATCCCGGGAGGGAATGACTCGGGCAGAAAGAAGGAGAAGGGAATGGAAAAGATCAGACTGCTGGACTGTACGCTCAGAGACGGCGGCTATATTAACAACTGGAATTTTGGAGAGAGTACGATAAGGAAGATCATTGCGGAGCTTGTGAGAGCGGGAACTGATCTGATCGAGGTCGGTTTTCTGCGGGACTGTGCGTATGAGAGAGACCGCACGCTCTTTAATTCGATCGCAGAAGTAAAACAGATCCTTCCGGAAGAACGGGGACAGACCGGATTTGCAGTGATGGCTCTGCATGACCAGTACGATGTCCGCAAGCTGGAGGAAAATGACGGGACAGTTTCCGCAGTGCGGGTCACCTTCCATGATTATGATGTGGAAGAGGGGCTCGCATTCTGCCGAAGAGTGATTGAGAAAGGATATCCGCTCTTTGTAAACCCGATCAATATCATGGGGTATGACGACAGCGGGCTCCTCCGTCTCCTGGAGAAGGTCAACAGGATCAGGCCCTATGGGTTCTCTATCGTGGATACATTCGGCTCCATGACGAAGAAGGAGCTGATCCGGATCTACTCCCTGTGCGAGCACAACCTGGACGCGGGGATCACTGTGGGGCTCCACCTGCACGAGAATATGGCGCAGTCATTTCTCCTTGCCCAGGCGTTCCTTGAGATGCGGGCGCAGGAGAGAAGCTGTGTGGCGGACGCGTCGCTCAACGGGATGGGGCGGGTGCCGGGGAATCTGTGCATCGAGCTGATCATGGACTATCTGAACCGGAATTACTCCAGGAGCTATGACATCGATCCGGTGCTGGACGCCATCGAGAAGTATATCACTCCTGTCAGGAAGCGGGAGCCATGGGGATATATGGCGGAGTATTTTCTGTCCGCCAAGTTCAATGTCCATCGGAATTATGCAGAGTATCTCCTGGCGAGGGAGCGCTTTACGGCGAAGGATATGCACCGGATCCTTCAGAATATCCCGAGAGAGAAGAAGAGCGCTTATGATGAGGAGTATATCGCGGCGCTCTGCCGGGAGTACATCGGATGTGGGATAGCTCCCGCCCGGGCAGGAGCGAAGGAGGAGGTATAGATGAAGGTTTTAGAGACGCTGGAGCTGATCCGCTGGCTCGTCCTGGATGTGGACGGCACCATGACCGATGGAGGGATCTACCTGGACGGAAACGGGATCGAGACAAAAAAGTTTACAGTACAGGACGGCGCGGGCATCCTTCTCGCGAAAGCGGCGGGCATCGAACCGGTCATCCTGACGGGGCGCGAGAGCGGCTGCGTGACAAAGAGAGCGCAGGAGCTGGGGATCATCCATGTGTATCAGAATGTAAAAAATAAGAAGGAGCGTCTCGACCGTTTCCTGGATGAGTATCAGATCCGGCCCGAGGAGGCGGCCTATGTGGGCGACGACCTGAATGACATGGAAGCGATGAAATGTGTTGGGACGGCAGTCTGCCCGCAGAATGCGGCGAAGCAGGTCAAATCCCTCTGCGCTTACGTCCTCTCCAGCCGGGGCGGCGAGGGCGCGGTCAGGGAGTTCGTGGAAATGATCCTCGAGAAAAGAGGGATACTGGATGAATGCGCACGGAAGCTGTGGGGCGAAATCTGCTGAGCATCAAAGGAGGCGGGAAGGTTGAAGGACTGGCTGTATGACAAAGTCGTCCGCAGGAACGAGCGGGTCAAAAGAGAATACGAGCGGTATGTCCAGGGGCATCTCGGCGAGCACAGGAAGAAACGGCTGAAGCACTGGTTCGTGCTCCTTGTCCTTTCGTGGAAATACAGAGGCGGACGGCAGGACAGGCTCCCGTCCGCCGCGCTCATAAAGCAGAAGAAGGACAGGGCGAAGATCCGTATGGAATGGATCCCGGGCGCAGTCTGCTACAACATCTACGTTTCCCTGGACGGCGTCAGCTACCGTTTCCTTGAGAAGCAGGAACAGCGCGTCTATACGGTCACAGGGCTTGCGCAGGAGACTGTCCTTTTCTTTAAGTATAAGGTATCCATGGACGGAAAGAATTACGGCCCTTTCTCTGAGGTCCTTACCATATCCACGGTAAAGAACCCGGAGCTTTTTTTCATGGAGAAGCTGGCTCGGACAGAAGGAAGCAAAAGGAGCGCGGACGGGCGGAAAAGCGGCGGAGAATGGGCGGACCAAAGCGGAAGAGCCCACGGCAGCGGCGGGAGGCTCACGGGAAAGCCGGCTGATGACGGAAGCATCCTCCTTGCCTGGGAGAAGATACCAGGCGCGGCCTGCTGCAACCTTTACCGGACCTCGCAGGAGGAAGGCAGGCGCTTCCTGGTGCGGACCGAGAAGGGGGAATACCGGGATACAGAAGTAGAAGGCGGGCGCAGGTATGAGTACAGCCTGAAGTATACAACGGACGGGCGGCGCTATCACGATTACCCGGATACGGTGTCTGTCACGGCGCCTTACAGCCGGTACCGCAATGCGAACAGCGGCCGGCTCAGCGAGAAGGGCGCGGAATCCGCCGTTTCCAATCGAACTTCTCCCATGCATCTGGCGAAGGGAATGATGTCCTACGACGTGATTTCTTTCGACGTGTTCGACACTCTTGTCCTGCGGCCCTTTGCGAGCCCCTCGGATCTGTTTATCCTCGTGGGGGAACGGCTTGACATCATGGACTTCTGCGAGATCCGCATCCAGGCGGAGCAGGAGGCGAGGCGGATCAGTGAGCTTGAGCGGGGGAACAGGGAGGTGACACTCCTTGATATCTACCGGCTGGTCGAGGAGGAGACCGGGATAGATGCGGAGAAAGGGGCTGAGACAGAGTTCGCCGTGGAGTGCAGCCTGTGCTATGCCAACCCCTATATGGCGGAGGTGTTCCGCATGATGAAGGGCCAGGGGAAGACCGTCGCGGCAGTATCGGATATGTATCTCCCGGAGGAAAAGATGCGGCTTCTGCTGGCGCGCTGCGGATATGACGGGTTCGACGCCATCCTCGTATCCTGCGACTACAACTGCTCCAAGAGGAACGGCGGCCTGTATGATATCTTAAAACAGCGCTGCCCGCAGCGGATCGTCCATGTGGGGGACAATCCGGTCTCCGATATCGAGGCGGCGGCAGAGAAGGGGATCGATACGAGATACTACCAGAATGTAAACGAGGCGGGCGCTCCCTTCCGGGCGGGGGATATGTCCCGGCTCGCAGGATCCGCCTACCGGGGGATCGTCAATGCCAGGCTCCACAGCGGAAGATATCATTACAGCCCGTACTATGAAGTGGGATTTGTCTACACAGGCCTCTATGTGATGGGCTTCTGCCAGTGGATCTGGCAGTACGCGAGGGAGCATCGTCTGGACAAGATCCTGTTCCTCGCCCGGGAGGGCGACCTGTATCAGAAGGTATTCCGGCAGATGCACCCGGAGATGCCGACAGAGTATGTGCTGTGGTCGCGAATCCCGGTGGTGAAGACCATCGTCGGGAAGAACAGGCACCCCTATCTGCTCCAGATCATCCATCACAAGGCGAACGCGCTGTACAAGTCAAAGGTGGGGATCCTGTTCGAGCGCACCGGGATCGGGGCGCTGAAGAAGTACCTCCGGGATTACCGCGTCCGGGAGGAGGAATATCTGACGCCGGATAACGAGCGGATCGTGCGCCGCCTTATCATCGAACACTGGGAGGAGGTGTGCGCGTGCTGCCAGAAGGACCAGGACTACATCAGGGAGTATCTCCTGCGGAAGATCGGGGACGCCCGAAGGGCCGCGGTCGTGGATGTGGGATGGTCCGGGAACAACGTCCTGCAGGTCAAGTATCTGGCGGAGCAGGAGTACCGGAGCGGGTGCGAGATCCACTGCCTGCTGGCGGCGGCAAGGAACGTGAACGACACCTACATGGCGGGGATGATGCAGAAGCAGGAGGTGAAGACCTACATTTTCTCCAATATGCAGAACAAAGGCCTGCACGACGCCCATCAGGAGGAGAACAGCCGCTTAAATTCCTTTTTCTTCGAGATACTGACCCAGTCAAACACCCCTACCTTTCTCGGGTTCGACGAGGAGGGGCGCTTCCTCTATGACATCCCCGAGGCGGAGAATTACCGCCATAACAGCGAGATTCACAGAGGAGCCCTTGATTTTGTCCGGGAGTATCAGGCGAGATTCCGGGAATACCCTTACATGATGGATATCTCGGGGCATGACGCGTACATGCCGTTCCAGTATTTCTCGAGGAATCTCTCGTGGCTGCGCAGGTATTTCGGAGGCTACATTTTCGGGAGAGACCTGTTCGCGACCCAGGAGAGGGCGGTCATGGAGTCTGTATCCGACGTGATGAAAAAAGCGGGACTATGGGAGGAGAACGTATGATACTGTATCAGGCGCTGTCGTCGTATCAGATCCTGGAGTGCATCGTGCACAGACAGGTATATTACAGAGAAGAAAAATGCATCCTGATCCTCGGCACTTATATTACCGAGAGGATGCCCCGGTATCGGGAGCTGGAGACGAAGAAGCTTTTCGACGAGGTGTATCTGTTCCGGTTCGGCGGATACAGGGGCAGCGGGGAGGATATTCTCCGCGAAGTGGGCGAAGAGCTGCGCAGGACGCTTCCTTATGACATACGCAGCTTCGGGAAGATCCTCGCGGCGGGGATTCACACGTATCTCCAGGCGTATCTGATCGATGAGGAGATTCCCTTTGAGATGTTCGAGGACGGCAGCGGGGCGCTGAGCCGCCCGTGGATCCTTGCAGAGCTGCACCGGAAGAGCGCGCCGGGCAGGTATTCGCTCATCGAGCAGTATGGGCTGTATGACCACAGAAGTCCCCTGATCACGAAAAAATACTGCGACATGCGCTCCCAGGAGCCGGATTTTGAGGATGAGAGAGCTGTGGATTTTCAGGTTTTGGAGAACTTCCGCAGGCTCCC
>CALWQS010000054.1 GCA_944383745.1 uncultured Mediterraneibacter sp.
AACGATCCGTTCGCAAAACTGGATCAGACAGGCGTAGGCAAGCTGATGAAGATGGCGATCGACCTCGGCAAGCCGGTTAATCCGAAACTGCACGTAGGTATCTGCGGCGAGCACGGCGGAGACCCGAGCTCTGTAGAGTTCTGCAACAGCATCGGACTTGACTATGTATCCTGCTCACCGTTCCGTGTACCGATCGCAAGACTGGCAGCGGCACAGGCAGCGATCGCTCAGAAGAACGCTTAATCGTAAACAGAATACGGTATTTTACAAAATCCCGTCTCTCTTGTGGAGGCGGGATTTTTTCTGCAGATATTCAATTTCTTTCGGAAGAGCGCTTCCCATCGATCAGCTCAGCATACGATACGTCAAATACTTCACAGAGAGCCTTCAGCTCGATATCCGTCACATATCTTTTGTTTGTCTCGATCCGGGTGATCACGTTTTTATCCATGTCATATCCCGCAAGCTGGAGCTTGTATGCCAAGATACGCTGAGAATATCTGTGCCGTTTCCGCAGTTCGACGAGGTTTGCGCTGATCAGATTTTTCTGTCCTGTTTTTGTCTGAGGTTTTGGCATAGTTATCCGTCCTTTCTGTGAGCCTCCTGTCTCACTTTTTGCACCATCTTTATTGATTTTATATATTCCGGACTGTATAATCGGTTGTAAAACTGAGACAAAAAGGAGCAAAAATGGGAAAAAGCAACAAAATGAAACCTCGTGCTGCACTGCTCGCGGGGTGCACTGCGCTTCTGTTCGTTTTCGCTCTTTCTCTGAGCGGCAGAGGAGGCGGAAAGAGTGGGAAAGAATGCGGGATTCCGGATGCGGTCAGCAGTATCAGCGACGGCGAAAAATGCTGTCTTACTGTCGTGGCGAACAGTGCGCAGATCTCGGATGAGAAAGCGTTTGCACGGGAAGTGATAAGGATGTGTATGGATAATTCATTCCGGTCCCTCCGCTTTTCTACGGATATCGGAAGACTGCCGGAGGAGATAGAGATCGATGTCTATCTGAGGAAGGAGGACGTCGGAGAGAGAACCCCGGTCTTTCGGATCAGGGCGGAGGCGAAACACGGGGATAGTGCAGGTGATACGGAAAATCAGCCGGAGGGGTATCAGATATTTATAGAGTGAGTCGATTTGGCTCCGCAGGTAATGAAAAGGTTAATTAACGTTAAAACTGAGTTAAGAAAGAGTTCTTGATTTGTCAGTGTGCTATAATTCCTCCTGGATCTCAGGATCCGATACATTTGATTGGAGGAAGATTAGAAATGAATTGGAAGAAAGCGGCAATGCTGATCCTGGCGGCGGCTTTAGTCTGTCAGCCGGTGAGCGTATTTGCAGACGCGGCTCCGGACGGGATGACTGATGCCAGCCAGACAGAGGCGGCGCAGAACGGCGCATGGGAAGCCTGGTCTGAAGAATGGGAAACAATAAAAAATGACTGGACACAGGTCTCTATGTCGCCGGGAGCTGACGAGACACAGAGGAACTTTGCATGGTACAGCAAAGACGGCGGGCAGACAGGTTTTGTCTATGGAACGAGCAGTGACTTAAGTGACGGACAGAGCGCTGAGATCGTTCAGACTGCGGCGCAGGCAGGCTATGTGAGCAATAAGGTTACGCTGGAGGGTCTTCAGCCGGGAACAACTTATTACTATCAGGTGGAAGGAAAAGAGATCGAGTCATTTACAACTGATGATGATACAAACGCATTCAGCTTTGTGTTCGTGGGTGACCCGCAGATCGGTTCCTCCAATGAGGAGAAGGCAAAGACCCCGGAGGATATCCAGAAGCCGACCTTCCTGACAGCGCAGTCGGAGGCGGTGCGCAACGATACATTCAACTGGAATTATACACTGGAGAGAGCATATGCAAAGACCGGTAATACGGCAGGCTTTATCCTTTCTTCAGGAGACCAGATCCAGACGAACGCAGAGAAAGTCGAGGACGGTACGGTCAGCGAGATGGAGTATGCCGGATATTTAAGCCCGGATATCATGAAGAGTGTTCCGGTAGCGACCACGGTAGGAAACCATGACGCGGACAATGCGAACTATACCTATCATTTCAACACAGCCAACATGAGCAGCCTCGGCGATAACGGATATGTGGGCGGAGATTACTACTTTACATACGGAGACGCGCTGTTTATCATCCTGAATACTCAGGACACGAACGTGAGCGAGCATAAACAGTTCATCGAGCAGACAGTGGCTGCGAACCCGGACTGCAGGTGGAGGATCGTGACTCTGCACCAGGATATCTACGGTTCTGCCGAGCATTCCAATGAGCCGGAGATCACAAATCTGCGTTACAGCCTTGTGCCGATCTTTGAGGAAAACGACGTGGACATCGTCCTGACAGGACATGACCATGCATATTCCAGGACGAAGATGCTCAAGGGCGGACAGAGTACGACAGGATTCGAATATACTGACGATGAGTTTGACGAGCAGCTCGACAAAGATATTGATGTGGGAGACAGCACTGAGACAAGATACGAGGCTCCGGGAAATATCCAGGACGATACATCCGACCCGGCGGAGCAGAGATATCTTGAGTATCTGCATTCTGTGATGGATGAGGATGCGGTGCTGGAGCTTACAGACGGACAGGATGTGGCGATTGATTCGGAAGGCATCATGTACCTTACCGCAGGATCTTCTTCGGGAAGTAAATACTATGACCTGGTGCCGAGACAGCAGACTTACATTGCAAGCAGATGGCAGCAGGATGTGCCGACCTACTCTGTAATCGATGTGACAGAGACGACGCTGACTCTGAACACATACCGTACAGATACGGACGAAGCCATCGATACTCAGTTCATGCTCGTAAAATCTGCAGACCACAGCCAGCTCTCCGATCTGATCTCGCAGGCAGAGGCGCTCTCAGCGGATGATTATACAGCAGACAGCTACAGTGTAATGCAGCAGGCTCTGGAGGCGGCGAAGGCTGTAAACGACGATGCGGAAGCGACGACAGAAGAACTGACGAACGCATATACAGCTCTCAAGAGCGCCATGGATGCGCTGGAAGAGAAACCGGTGCAGACTCCGGCGGGCGGCCAGGACGAGGCAGCAGATCCGAACAAGAATGGAAATACGCAGGTCAACACATCTGCGCCCGGCGTAAATGCAAAGCCGTCGACGGTACAGCCTGTGAAGACGGGAGATCATACAAATGCAGTGATCCCTGCTGCAGCGCTCGTGCTTGCAGCGGCATTAGGCGGAGCAATGATCTATATCAGAAGAAAGAGAAGCTGAAATGCAGTGGATCCAAAAGCATAAAAGACACATCATTATCCTTCTGATCACAGCGGTATTTGCAGTGTTTCTGTACCGCTATAATCAGATCGAGAAGATCGGCCTGTACGACACGGAAGGAAAGACATTTGAGAAGGCAAGAGTCACAGAGATCCTGGAGGATAATGAGACAGAGTCGGGCAATCAGATCGGAAATCAGGTTGTCTCTCTGGAGCTTTTGAGCGGAGATTATAAAGGGAATACAGTGGAAGCGGTGAGCTCTTCAAGTTATCTGTATGGAGCTCACTGCGAACCGGGAATGAGAGTCATTGCTGAGGTGAACGAGAGTGATGACTCTCTCTATGTTACGGTCTACAGCTATGACCGAACCTGGATGCTGTATGCAATCGTACTTCTGTTCCTGATCACTCTGTGCGTGATCGGCGGCAGACAGGGCTTTCATTCCGCCGTTGCCCTTGTATTTACGTTTGTATGCATTGTATTCCTTTTCCTGCCGATGATCTACAGGGGGATCTCTCCGATATTTGCAGCTATTGTCGTGGCAGTGCTGACGACATTTGTCACCATGTATCTGATCGGAGGAATCTCCAGCAAGAGCGTCACTTCCATGATCGGGACGGTGGCGGGAGTGGGAATCTCCGGTATCCTTGCAGTGCTGTTCGGGAGGCTGACACAGATTTCCGGTTACAATGTGGCGGAGATCGAGCAGCTGGAATATGTAGGGCAGATGACGAACGTGAAGGTCGGGGAGCTGCTCTATGCGGGCATACTGATCTCGACGCTCGGCGCAGTGATGGATGTGGCGATGTCAGTTGCCTCCACGATCAACGAGATCCATTACCGGAATCCGGGGCTGAGCAGGAAAGAACTGTTCACATCAGGCATCCGGGTGGGTAAAGATATGATGGGGACAATGTCAAATACGCTGATCCTGGCGTTCACAGGAAGCTCTATCAATACGCTTGTGTTTATGTATGTCTATAACTACACGGCGATGCAGATCACTAATATGTATTCCATCGGGATCGAAGTGATCCAGGGAATTGCCTCCACAATGGGCGTGATCCTTACGGTGCCGCTCGTATCGGCTATCTGTGCCTGGCATCTGAAGCTGAAGAAACGGGGATGAAGGCATGCCAGAGCGACTGCCCATTTTCTCTGAGCCACCGCTGTGCCCGGCGGTAATCAGGCAGCACGGACTCAACGACGGCGTAGAAGGCTTTCGAATGGTTCATCTCCCGGCGGTGGGCAAGCTCGTGGACGACCACATAGTCCAGCACTTCCTCCGGGGCGAGGATCAGCCTCCAGTTGAAGTTCAGGTTCCCTTTGCTGCTGCAGCTCCCCCAGCGGGTCTTCTGCTCGCGGATGGAGATGCGCCCGTAGGTCACGTTCATGAGCTGAGCATAGTATTCGGTCCTGCGGGTGAAAATCTCGCGGGCGATTTTGATACAGCGGGCGCGCTCCGCCTCGGACAGGGGCGGACGGTCAGGCTCCGGGAACTTTTCTCTCTTCTTTTCTGCCTGCTTAAGATGCTTCAGCACCCAGTCTGCCTTCTGGAAGAGAAAAGAATCGATGAAGGAGCGGGGGCAGCCGAAGGGCGCGCGTACCAGGACTTTCCCGTCGGATGTGACCTGGATGGCGGCAGTCCTGCGGCGGCTGTATATGATCTCGTATTCAAAAGGATGTTTCATCTGATAAGTTCACCTCTTTTTCAATGTACTCAGTGTAACAGGAGGACGGGGGATAACGCAAGCGGAAAAGAAGGACAGGGGCACTACAAGGGGCGGACGCGCCTTCTTTTTTTTCATTTCCGCCTGTGATATAATGAGACCAGCGCGGGAAGAAGAGACTGCAGAATATAAAGTTTTGCGGCCTCTTCTGCATTCCTGAAAAGCACGGATGCGGCAGGGAGGAAAGATGGTATGAAGAGAGAAAGACTGGATCAGAAGGAATTTTATATCCGGCTGGCGGAGGCGCTCGGCGAAACCTCCGGTGATATCTGGACGGAGACTGTCCTGAGCGGCAGCCATGCGGGAGAGAAGTATCTTGTCCTGGGCGGAGAGTGTGTGAAAGACGCCGCGCCTGCCGGGGGTGAAAGCGCGGCGTCTGTTTTCCGCGAGCGCATCGGAAGGATTCCCAGGCTGATCATCTGCGGCGGAGGCCATGTGTCCATGCCGGTCATCCGCATCGGAAAAACGCTGGGCTTCACCGTGACAGTGCTGGAGGACCGTCCGAAATTCGCCGACAACGCGAGAGGCGCAGGGGCGGACACTGTGATCTGCGAGCCCTTTGAAGATGCCCTGGCGAAGATCAGAGGCGATTTGGATTCGTGGTTTGTCATTGTGACGAGAGGACACCGGTATGACGCCGTCTGCCTGGAGAGCATTCTGGGGAAGAAATTTGCCTATGTGGGGATGATGGGCAGCAGGAGACGCGTGGCGATCGTGAAGGAGCAGCTGGCGGCGAAGGGGATCAGCCGTGAGCTCCTGGACGGCGTACACACACCGATCGGACTGAAGATCGGCGCGGAGACCCCGGAAGAGATCGCAGTCTCTGTCATGGCAGAGATCATCCAGGTGAGGCACAGCGGGGCAAAATGCGGAGGTTATCCGGAGGCGCTGCTGTCCGCCATCCTTGCAGACGGCGAAAGGCGGAAGGTGCTGGCGACGATCATCTCAAGAAAAGGCTCCGCGCCCAGGGGAACCGGGACGAAGATGCTGATCTTTGAGGACGGGTCTGTAGTGGATACGATCGGCGGAGGCTGCGTGGAGAGCGAGATTATACAGAAGGCGCTGCTCATGATGCGGGCCGGAGAAAAGAGCTTCCAGATCTGCGAGGCGGACCTGACGATGGAAGCGGCGGAGGATGAAGGCATGGTGTGCGGCGGCGTCGTGGAAGTGATGCTGGAGAGGCTGGCTTGACCTGGGTCCTGTACGGGGCTGCAGAAACGGAAGCGGGGAACTAAAACGGAGAAGGACAGGAGGGCAGAATAAGATTTGCCTTGCCATTTCTCCGGGCAGAGGGTACAATGATTACCATGGAAAGAGAGGCCCGGCAGGAGAGGAGGCTTCCTTTCCCATACGGACGGAGGAATGATAGAATGAAACTCGTGAACAGTAAGAAAGACGTTTTGACGATACCAAATGCGCTGAGCCTTTTCCGTTTTATACTTGCGGGAGTGTTTCTTTGGATGTATTATGCGGCGGAGATCGAGAACAAGAGGTACTGGCTGACAGGAGTGCTGCTTCTCTCGGCAGTGACGGATTTCCTTGACGGGAAGATCGCAAGAAGATGGAATATGGTCAGCGAGATCGGGAAGATACTGGATCCGATCGCGGACAAACTGACGCAGTGCGTGCTGATTGTCTGCCTTCTTTCGGAGTATCCTCTGCTGCGCGCGGTGTTCGCCCTCTTCCTTGTGAAGGAGATCCTCGTCGCTGCAGCGGGATATAAGGTGCTGGAGAAGACCGAGCACAATGACGGCGCCATGTGGTACGGCAAGGTGAATACTGCGGTCTTCTATGCGGTGATGGTTATCCTGATCCTCGTACCCGGCATTCCGTATTCTGCGGCGAATGTCCTGATCGCAGTGAGCGGCGGCTTTATGCTTCTGGCATTTGTCATGTATATCCGGAAATTCAGCAGGATTTTGAGAGGAAAAAATGACAAGAATGTGTGACAGCGGGCAAAAGTGTATATATATTCCTGAAAGGACAGGGGATGCCGAAAAAGCGGCGTCCCCTGTTTCACTATGTGGGAATATCCGGCGGACATGATTTTGTGAAAACAGAGTGAACCCCAGTGAGTGTGTGAAAAAAGTGTGGAATACACAATATTTGGTGGTTGTATGATATATTTCTATTTGTCAAGCCTTGATATTCTTTTGCAGAGGTGGTAACATCGTATATGTTGCGGTTTGTTTTGGCGGAGAAAAGCATGAAATGACAGGCCGCAGAAGGCAGAACGGTTCGCATGAAGCATAGGTATGCGGACAAGAACTTAAAAAACATGAAAAGAGGGCAGACAGAATGAAAGTTGAAGAATGGCTGGGCGAAGACAATCAGCTCGGGACAGACATATGGATGAAGAAATACTGCAACGACGGGGAGAGTTTCGACGAGTGGATCGTGCGTATCAGCGGAGGAAACGAAGAGATCGCCGAGTATATCCGGCAGAAGAAATTTCTGTTTGGAGGAAGGATCCTCTCAAACAGAGGACTGGATCAGCAGGGGCGGAAGGTGACCTACTCCAACTGCTATGTAATCGATCCGCCGGAGGACAATATTGAGAGTATCTTTGAATGTGCAAAGAAGCTGGCGCGCACGTACAGCTATGGCGGCGGGTGCGGCGTGGATATCTCAAAGCTGAGTCCGCGGGGCGCGAAGATCAATAACGCGGCAAAGGAGACAAGCGGTTCGGTTTCTTTTATGGAGCTCTATTCCTTGGTGACAGCTCTGATCGGACAGAACGGAAGAAGAGGCGCGCTGATGATCTCCATCGACTGTTCCCACCCGGATGTGGAAGAGTTCATTGATCTGAAGACAGATCTTGAAAAGGTGACGAAGGCAAATATTTCCGTGCGCCTCCATGAGGATTTTATGGAAGCGGTCAAGCAGAACGAAGAGTATCTGCTTCACTATCAGAGGGAGGCTACGGGAGAGGTCATCGAGCGCAGTGTGAATGCGCGCGGGCTCTTCAGGCGGATCGCAGAGACGAACTGGGACTATGCAGAGCCGGGCGCACTGTTCTGGGACAGGATTGAGGGATGGAACCTCCTGACCAATACAGAAGAGTTCTCCTATGCGGGAGTGAACCCTTGTGCGGAGGAGCCTCTGCCGGCAGGCGGAAGCTGCCTGCTCGGAAGTATCAATCTTTCTGAGTTCGTACAGAATCCGTTTACCGACCATGCAGAGTTCGATTTTGAAGGGCTGAAACGCTGCGTGGATGTGTCCGTGCGCGCGCTGAATGAAGTGCTGGAGGAAGGGCTTCCCCTTCATCCGCTTCAGGAGCAGCGGGAGAGCGTGGCAAAGTGGAGGCAGATCGGGCTCGGTATCATGGGACTTGCAGACTGCCTGATTAAGCTCGGGCTTACCTACGGAGAAGAGGACGCTGTGGAGATGTGCGACAACATCGGATTTGCCATGGCGGATTCTGCTATCGCGGCATCAGCGATGCTGGCAAAGGAGAAAGGGCCGTTTGACGCCTGCAATACAGAGGAAATCATGTCCACTCCTTATTTTGCTGCCAATACATCGGAGAAGACAAAAGAACTGGTACGCAAATACGGGCTGAGGAACTCTCAGCTGCTTACTATAGCGCCGACGGGAACTCTTTCTACTATGCTGGGGATCTCAGGAGGGATCGAGCCTGTCTATGCGAATTATTACGAACGCAAGACCGAGTCTCTTCACGGTACAGATGTATATTACAAAGTCTACACCAAAATTGTGGAAAGCTATATGAAACAGCATGGACTGAAGAGCGATGCAGAACTGCCGGATTATTTTGTGACTGCCATGACTCTGGATTACCGCCAGAGGATCGACATGCAGTCTGTATGGCAGACGCATATCGATGCTTCTATCAGTTCGACTGTGAACGTGCCGAACCGGTTTACGGTGGAAGAGACAGAGAATCTGTATATGTACGCATATGAAAAAGGGCTGAAGGGCATCACCATTTTCCGTGACGGATGCAGGCGGATCGGAATCCTGAATACAAGCGAGAAAAAGGAGGCGAAAAAGCTCTCAGCCGGCGAAGGGCTGAAGCGCGGCGAGATCCTTCTCGTGACCGACGACGTGGTAGGGAAGAAGAGAAAACTGACTACAGGGTGCGGAAGCCTGCACTGTATCGCGCTGTTTGACCCGCACACAGGCGCTCTGCTCGAGACATATCTGAGCAAGGGTTCTACCGGCGGCTGCAATAACTTCATGGTCGGGCTGTCGCGTATGATCTCGATCAGCGCAAGAGGCGGCATCGATATCGAGACGATTGTAGACCAGCTCAATTCCAGCGGATCCTGCCCGTCTTACACGGCGAGAAGAGTGTCGAGAAAGGACACGAGCAAGGGAGCGTGCTGCCCGATGGCGGTCGGAAACGCCCTGCTGGATATGTACAATGAGATGCAGGCTGAGCTTGCGGAAAAGGGCGAGGGAAACGGAAAAGCGTCTGTCCGCAGGACCGAGAAGGCGCCGAAGCCGAAGGCGGTGACTGCTGAGGCAGAGACAGACAGGATGTACTGCCCCGAGTGCGGAGAACCGCTGGTGTTTGAAGAAGGATGCAATATCTGTAAATGCTGCGGATGGAGCAAATGCCACTGATCTCTTCCTTTCGGGATATTTTCAAAATGAAGGCGCATAGAGTAAAGCGGGAGCGATCATGACGGCGGCGGACGCCTATCTGGAGTCTGTCGGAAGCAGCATGCGGGCGGCAGATCTCACGGGAAGCAGACCGGAAGAACTGTACCGCCGGGTGAGCGAGGATCAGCCGGTGGTCGTGTGGGTGACGATATCCATGGCGGACCGGGGAGAGACGGAAGGCTGGTATACAGAGAACGGCGGGTATGTGGACTGGAGCAGCAATGACCACGGAGCAGTGTTGATCGGATATTCCGGCACAACTGTGACTATCGCAGATCCGATTTCCGGGCAGATTGAGTATGACAGGCAGCAGTTCGAGGAAGTGTTTGCGGACAGAGGAAATCGGTGTGTGGTGATCGAGTAGAAGAAAATAAGGTATCCTGAAGACATGGCACAAACTTCAGGATACCTTTTTTTCTATTTTAGGAGTTATAGTAAGTTGTCGTTACAAATCTGCCGCGGACCGCAAGGGCTTAAAAGCGGCATAGATAGCTTACAGATGGATCCGCGTACCGGTCTTCCCCAGGATTCCGTCTTTTGCCTTCTCAAGCAGGGTGATGAGCGCCTGCCTGCCGGGCTTGGATTCTGCGAAATCAACGGCAGCCTGTACTTTCGGCAGCATGGAGCCGGGGGCAAAGTGTCCCTCAGCGATATACTGTTTCGCCTCATCCACTGTGATGTCATCCAGCCATTTCTCGTCCGGCCTGCCGTAATTGATGGCAGCCTTTTCCACTGCGGTCAGGATGATCAGGAAATCCGCATCCAGTTCTTTCGCCAGCAGGCAGCTCGCGAAATCCTTGTCGATAACCGCGCTGGCGCCTTTTAAGTGATTGCCCTGCCGTGTGACCGGGATACCGCCGCCTCCGCATGCGATGACGAGATCGCCGGAGTCGACCATCGTGCGGATTGTCCCGATTTCAATGATCTCCTGCGGTTTCGGAGAAGCGACCACACGGCGGTAGCCGCGCCCTGCATCCTCTTTCATAATGTAATCATACTTCTCAGACATCATGTCAGCCTGCTCCTTTGTCATGAACCGGCCGATGGGCTTGGACGGATGAGAGAATGCCGGGTCGTCTGGATCCACGCGGACCTGGGTGATCATGGTCGCCACCGGGATATCTGTAATGTCCCTGTTGAGGAGCTCTTCCCTGAGCGCGTTCTGCAGATCGTAGCCGATGTATGCCTGGCTCATTGCCACGCAGACAGACAGCGGAGTGTTGGGCTGCTGGGGATCCTCGTGGGTGAGGGCGATCATGGCATTGTTCACCATGCCGACCTGGGGACCGTTGCCGTGTGCGACGACAACTTCGCAGCCTTCCTGAATCAGGTCGACGATCGCGCGGGAGGTGATCTTTACGGCCTTCATCTGTTCCGGCAGGGTATTGCCGAGGGCGTTTCCGCCCAGGGCAATAACGATACGTTTTTTCTTTTCCATAACCTGCCTCCTGTGATCAGCCCTCTTTTACAGAAGCGATCGTCTCGACCTCGCAGAGAACTCCCTTGGGAAGCGCCTTGACTGCAACGCAGGAGCGCGCCGGATTCCCTGTGAAATATTTTGCGTACACTTCGTTAAATGCTGCGAAGTCGGCCATATCTGCAAGGAAGCATGTTGTCTTTACGACGTCTGTGAAGGATGCGCCCTGGCTCTCCAGGAGAGCGCCCACGTTCTTCATGACCTGTTCAGCCTGCTCGGTGATGTCGGTTCCGACAACCTCTCCTGTCTCAGGGGAGAGCGGGATCTGTCCGGAGAAGAATGCGATTCCGTTCAGGACGATGCCCTGTGAGTATGGTCCGATTGCTGCCGGTGCGTTTTTTGTTTCAACATATTTTAACATTGTCAGATTACCTCCTGATGAATTTATGAATGTATTTTCAGGGCGCTGCGCCGTTTCCGTCATCCTGCGCCCTGGGATCTGCTCTCGGCAGAAATATTCTGCCTGCAGGAAGATCCGGGATATCCCGGAATATCCCGCCTGCCCGGGCCGGCGCTTATTCGAAGATCCTCGGCGTTGCTCTTTCTTCCAGCTTCTTGAGGATGTCGGCAGGATCGGCGAATTTCGCGAGGAAGATCATCGCTGCGATGATATACGGCTTGTAGCTTGCCTCCTTGTAGAGCGGGTCTCTGTAGCGGTCGAATACGCTTGCGTCGACCTCGCCTTCCTCACAGCTCACGCCTGTGATGTCCGCCGGCAGGCAGTGCAGGTAGAGCGCTTTGCCATCTTTTGTCGTCGCCATGAGCTCTTCTGTGCATGCCCAGTCTTTGTGCTGTGCGTTCTGAGCGAGAAGCTCTTTCTCCAGCTCTTTGATGCCCTCGAAGTCTCCGTTTCCGTACAGCTCTGTACGTTTCTCCATTGCAGCGAACGGCGCCCAGCTCTTCGGATATACGATATCAGCATCCTTGAATGCCTCTGCCATATTGTTTGTCTTTGTAAATGAACCGCCGGATTTCTTCGCATTCTCTGCCGCAACAGCCTCAACCTCCGGGAATACCTCGTATCCTTCCGGATGAGCCAGCACGACGTCCATTCCGAAACGTGTCATCAGGCCGATGATTCCCTGCGGAACAGAGAGCGGCTTGCCGTAGGAAGGAGAGTAAGCCCATGACATTGCGATCTTCTTCCCTTTCAGATTCTCGACACCGCCGAACTCGTGGATGATGTGGAGCATGTCCGCCATCGCCTGGGTCGGGTGGTCAATGTCACACTGCAGGTTCACAAGCGTCGGCTTCTGCTCGAGGATGCCGTCCTTGTTCCCCTGTGTCACGGCATCTACGACTTCATGCATGTAAGCGTTTCCTTTGCCGATGTACATGTCGTCGCGGATTCCGATGACATCGGCCATGAAGGAGATCATGTTTGCTGTCTCGCGGACTGTCTCGCCGTGCGCGACCTGGGATTTGCCCTCATCCAGATCCTGGACCTCAAGGCCGAGCATATTGCAGGCGGAGGCGAAGGAGAAGCGGGTGCGCGTGGAGTTGTCACGGAACAGAGAGATGCCGAGGCCGCTCTCGAATACTTTTGTGGAAATGTTGTTCTCGCGCATGTAGCGGAGCGCGTCCGCGATCGTGAAGACCGCCTCGATCTCGTCGTCTGTCTTCTCCCATGTCAGGAAGAAGTCGCCGTTGTACATATCCTTAAAGTTCAGTGCGTTCAGCTTATCGATGTAATCCTGTAAAGTTTTCATTTTGTTTATCCTCCTAAAATTCAAATCTAAAAGTTTTGCATGAGTCTTCAAAATCAGAACTTATTCGCAGTAGCAGTTCGGCAGCGCCGCGTACACAGCCGCGCATGTCACCAGATCCTGTTTCCATGTCTTCTCGTTCGGCGCGTGAGCCTGTGCCTCGGCGCCCGGTCCGAATCCGATGCACGGGATCCCGTTTCTTCCCATGATGGACACGCCGTTTGTTGAGAAGGTCCACTTGTCTGTCAGCGGACGGCTCTGGCGCATCTCGAGTGTCTCCTCAGCGCCGATCCTCTTGTCGCCGTAAAGTGAGGTGTAAGCCTTCTCAAGCGCCTTCGTTACCTTGTGGTCCTTCGGGATCGCCCAGGTCGGGAAGTAACACTCGATCTCGTAAACACATCCGGTGTAGGACGGGCGGTCGTAGTTGTACATGGAGACTACGACATCATCGCCGTATTTCTGTACGCTCGGAAGCGCGCGGATCTCGTCGAGGCAGCTCTCCCATGTCTCGCCGAATGTCATGCGGCGGTCAAGGGATACCGCGCAGGAGTCTGCAACCGCGCAGCGGCTAGGCGACGTGTAGAAGATCTGTGATACGGTCACTGTGCCGCGTCCGAGGAAGCGCGCTTCCTCCCAGTCCGGGTTGTACTTCGGGTTCAGCATCTTGACGAGACCTTTGATCTCTGTCTCGTCAGCGTCGTCGTTCTCGTTGAGGGCGCGTACATCCTGGAGGATGTCAGCCATCTTGTAGATCGCGTTGTCGCCGCGCTCCGGAGCGGAGCCGTGGCAGGATACGCCCTTCACGTCGACGCGGATCTCCATGCGTCCTCTCTGTCCGCGGTAGATGCCGCCGTCTGTGGGCTCTGTGGATACGACAAATTCCGGACGGATCTTATCCTCGTTGATGATGTACTGCCAGCAGAGGCCGTCGCAGTCTTCTTCCTGGACGGTTCCGACTACCATGATCCTGCATCCTTCCGGGATCAGGCCGAGATCCTTCATGATCCGTGCGCCGTAGACTGCAGAAACGAGGCCGCCGCACTGGTCGGACACGCCGCGTCCGCCGATCTCGGTTTCGTTTTCATATCCTTCGTACGGATCGAAAGTCCAGTTGTCGATATTTCCGATTCCTACGGTGTCGATATGCGCATCGTAAGCAATAATCCTGTCGCCCGTCCCCATGTATCCGATGACATTTCCCTGAGGATCGATCACGACTTCGTCAAAATCAAGCTTCTTCATCTCTGCGGCGATGGTGTCGATGTGGGCTTTTTCGTCGCAGCTTTCGCCCGGATTCTTCACGATGGCGCGCAGGAATGCGGTCATGTCTTTCTCATAGTTCTGTGC
>CALWQS010000055.1 GCA_944383745.1 uncultured Mediterraneibacter sp.
TTCCTGTTCTGCGGCAATCTTCTGAAATAATGCCGTCAGATTTTCTTTCGCGATCTTATACATACATTATCCCCTTTCTGCCACAATCCCAGGCTCAGCATCCTCAAACCGGTAATCGGTAAGAGGGGTTCTCGGTTCCAGATCTGCTCCCGCCTGATACTCGCCGTACAGCTCATTGATATCCTTGATGAACTTCCGGTTGAACAGGTGAAGCGGGATTCCCTGCGGACATACTCTGCTGCACTCTCCGCAGTCCGTACATCTTCCGGCTACGTGGAACGCGCGGATGATATGGAACATCTTCTCTTCGAAGGAGTCCACGTTCGCTTTCTGTGCGCTGTCGAACTTGTTGCTGTCAAATACGCACTTGCGGCAGGAGCATGCCGGACATACATTGCGGCATGCATTGCAGCGGATACATTTGCTCAGTTCCTTCTGGAAGAAAGCGAATTTTTCTTCCGGGCTCATCGCCTCGATCTTCTCCACTTCTGCAAAGCGGTCAGCATCCTTTGTCTCTTTGGACTCTCCGATGATCTCGTCAAAGATCATGTGGTCCTTTCCCTTGCACACGTGGCATCTCTCCAGCATGGCGTCCTTGTATGCACAGCTCTTCTCGCCGTAGATCGTATCGATCGTCAGTGTCTCCGCCTCGTCGTCGATCTCTGCGCCGGAGATGCTCTTGATTCCCTTGATGCCCATAGCTTTGATCTTCTCGATATCAAGCTTGCCCTTGCATCCTACGCCGATGATGTACGCCTTGTCGCGGTCAACGCGGTGCTCTTTCATCAGCTCCTGGAAGCTGTATGTATCACAGGGCTTTAAGCAGACAAGGGTCTTTCCTTCCAGCTTGGAAGCCTCGATCATATATTTGCTTAAGTTTGCTCCGCAGAATCCGTTGTACACGAAATCTGCAAAGTCTTCTTCTTTCTCAAAATAAGCCGGTTCCGGATTGTAAGGCAGGTCCCCGGCTTTCCATCCGAGCACTCTCGCCACGGTTCCGTCAGCCAGAAGCTCTTTTGCGCGGTTAATTAATTCCTGCATCTTAAATCCTCCAATCTTACATTCTTGCCGAGGGATGTAATCTTGTCCACAAACTCATGCATCGTCTGTGAGAATTTTGCACCCTCAGCCGCCGATACCCACTCTACACGGGTACGCCCGTTTTCCACTCCGATGTAGTCCAGCATGGAGAACAGAAGCGTCATACGTCTTCTCGCATAGAAGTTTCCTGACGTATAATGGCAGTCTCCCGGATGGCATCCGCACATGATCACGCCGTCCGCCCCTCTCTCGAATGCTCTTAAGATGAACATCGGATTCACACGGCAGGAACAGGGAACGCGGATGATCTTCACGTCAGCCGAATAAGACATACGGCTGCTTCCCGCCAGGTCTGCGCCTGCATAACTGCACCAGTTGCAGCAGAACGCAACGATCTTTGGTCTGAATTCTTCATTCTTTTCTATCGACATATCGCATCCACCTCCGCTAAGATCTGTCTGTTAGAGAATCCCTGCAGGTCCATTGCTCCGGACGGACATGTTACGGTACATGCTCCACATCCCTGACACAGCGCGTCGTTTACAACTGCGATACGCCTTGTCTCGCGGATTCCGTGGTCATTCACCTCTTTGTCCTCATATGTGATCGCTCCGTACGGGCAGACATTCGCACACTGGGAACATCCGTTGCACAGGAGTTCATCGGAATGTGCCGTACACGGATTGGTCAGCAGCTTATCCTTCGCAAGCAGTCCGATGGCTTTGACAGCCGCCGCGCCCGCCTGAGATACAGTTTCCGGGATATCCTTCGGTCCCTGGCATACGCCTGAGAGGAAGATACCCGCTGTCGGGGACTCTACCGGGCGAAGCTTCGCATGAGCTTCTGTGAGGAAGTTGTTTGTATCGATACTTGCCGTGAGCATCGTAGCGATCTTTCTCACGCCCTCGTTCGGCTCGATCGCCGCCGCAAGGACGACCATATCAGCCTCTTTTAAGATCTGTTTACTGTCGATCAGGTCAGCTCCCTGCACGAGCAGCTTTCCGTTCGGCTGCGGGATAACCTTTCCGACCTGTCCTTTGATGTAGTTTACTCCGTAGTCTTCTACAGCTCTGCGGTAGAACTCGTCAAAGTTCTTGCCCGGCGTACGGACGTCGATATAGAATACCGTCACATTGGTATCCGGATACTTGTCGCGGATCAGCATCGCGTGTTTTGCTGTGTACATACAGCAGATCTTGGAGCAGTAGCTCTTTCCTCTGTCGTCTGCGCAGCGGCTTCCCACGCACTGGATAAACACGATCTCCTTCGGCGCTTTTCCGTCGGACAGGCGCTCCAGGTGTCCGCCTGTAGGTCCTGCCGCGTTCATAATACGCTCCAGCTCAAGAGATGTGATGACATCCTTGCTCTGGCTGTACGCATACTCGTCATACCGGTCAAGCTTGATCATATCGAATCCGGTCGCGACAACGATCGCACCGTACTTCTCTGTGATGATCTCATCTTTCTGATCGTAATCAATAGCGCCTGCCTGGCAGACCTTCGAACAGATTCCGCACTTTCCTGTCTTGAACTTGATACATGCGTCGCGGTCGATAACCGGAACGTTCGGAACCGCCTGTGCGAACGGTGTATAGATCGCGCTTCTTGTGCTCAGGCCGCGGTTGAACTCGCTGAGGCTCTTCTTGCTCGGGCATTTCTCCTGGCATAAGCCGCAGCCGGTACATTTATTCATATCCACGCTTCTTGCTTTCTTGCGGATCTCAACAGTAAAGTCGCCGACGAATCCTGCCACGCTCTCAACCTCGCTGTATGTATAGATATTGATCAGCGGATGTGCGTTCACCTCTCCCATCTTCGGGGTCAGGATACAGGATGAGCAGTCCAGCGTCGGGAATGTCTTATCAAGCTGAGACATCCTTCCTCCGATACTCGGCGTCTTCTCTACGATATCAACCGGATATCCGGCCTCTGCGATATCCAGCGCTGTCTGGATTCCGGCGATTCCGCCGCCGATGACAAGGGCTCTCTTTGTAACCTTGCTCTCGCCCGGCTTCAGCGGAGCGTCCAGGTTGACCTTTGCAACCGCAGCACGCATCAGGATAACAGCTTTTTCTGTCGCCTCTTCCATATCTTTATGGATCCAGGAGCAGTGCTCACGGATGTTGGCGATCTCTACCATATAGGGGTTTAAGCCTGCTTTCTCTGCCGCGTTTCTGAATGTCGTCTCATGCATACGCGGAGAACAGGAACAGACTACAAGTCCTGTCAGCTTTTTCTCTTTGATCGCTTTGTGGATCTTCTCCTGTCCTGCCTCGGAACACATATATGCATAGTCCTCAGCATGGACAACTCCCGGCTCATGTGCCGCCATCTCCACAACTTTCTTTACGTCTACCGTACCTGCGATATTCGTTCCGCAGTGGCAGACAAATACTCCAATCCTCTGCACCTTTTATCACCTCCTGTATCTTCTGAACGCACTTACGAGCAGCTGCTGCGGTGTGTCGGGATCGATCAGCTCCGGGATCTCATCCGGATCCAGATAGGTATTCCCTCTCTCACGCACAACGATCTGTCTCGCTGCATCGATCAGCTTGCCCGGCTTTACATCACGCGGACATCTCTCCACACATGCGAAGCAGGAGAGACATTTCCAGAGGGATTTTGAATTTACCAGCGACTCGATGTCTTCATTGATCACATAGGATACAAACTGGTGCGGTTTAATGTCCATTTCATTGTAGGAAGGACAGGAAGCGGAACATTTCCCGCATTTCATACATTTCAGGGGATTCACGCCGCTGATCTCCTTGATCATCTCTGCGCGGTTCTTCTCAGTCTTCACTGTTCCTCCACCTCCTCTTTCAGTCCCAGCGCCTCTGCAAGAAGCTCTGTAAAATAGTAAACAGGCAGATTATCGCCGTTGTTCTTGTTCAGGTTATACATGCAGAGCGGACAGGCTGTGATCAGCATGTCTGCCCCAAATCCGGATGCGCTCTTCTCGATCTTGCGGCACATCTCTTTGGACATGTCCTCTTCCTTCAGAGAAATATATCCTCCGCAGCACTCGTTGCGGTACGGATAGATCACCGGCTCTGCGCCGAGAGCGCGGATGAAATCCTCCATGATCTTCGGATTCTCCGGGTCGTCAAATGCCATGAGTTTTCCCGGGCGAAGGAGCAGGCAGCCATAGTAAGCGCCGATCTTCTTTCCTTTGAGCGGGTTCGTCACTTTCTTCTTCAGCTCGTCAAAGCCGATAACATCGCGGAGCACTTCAAGGTAGTGGAGCACCTTTGTCTCTCCTGCGTAGGGCTCGTCAAGCGCCATATAGTTGTTGGCTCTTGTGCGGATGTCATCGACATTTTTCATATCGTCGTTGACACGCTTGATCACATGATGACAGGCCGAGCAGAGTGTGACAAGATCCTGCCCCTTTTCTTTCGCGTCGTTGAGCGCGCGGACGGAGGAAAGTTTTGTTGCGATCTCATCGGTTCCCAGAGGATACACGCCGCCGCAGCACTGCCACTCGCTGATCTCTTCCAGTTCAAACCCCAGAGCTTCTGCGGAGATCCTGGCATAATGATCAAGATCCTGTGCCTTGTTCTTCAGAGTACAGCCTGGATAATAGCTGTATTTCATAGTATTACCTCCTTGTCTGTCAGGCGGAACAGGTCCGCCCTGTTGCTTTATTGTACCCTGGCAGGATATGCCAGGGATTTCAAATTAGATATCCAGCTGAGCGATAACGTCTTTCAGTTTGTTTGCGCTGGACTGAAGTTTTGCGATCTCGTCGTCTGTCAGATGCAGCGGGATCTTGCCCTGAACTCCGTTCGGTCCTACGAGGCAGAGAACGCTCAGACATACATCCTCGAGTCCATACTCGCCGTGCATCATCGTTGAAACTGTAGCGATCGAATCTGAAGCAGCCAGTACAAGATTGCAGAGCTCACAGACAGAGATGGATACCGCATAGAATGTAGCGCCCTTCTTAGCGATGACCTGTCCGCCTGATTTGTGGACGTACTCTTCCATCGCGTCCTTATCCAGCTCCTCAAGCTCTGCGCCGTGCGCTTTCATAGACTCATAATAGTCGTCAATATTTACAGTAGAGATAGCTGCCCCTGACCACGGAACGAAAGAGGAATCGCCATGCTCTCCGAATACATATGCATGAATATTCTTCTGCGCAACCTTGAAATGCTCTGACAAGCCATAACGGAGACGTGCTGTGTCAAGAAGCGTGCCGGAACCAATGATCTGACTCTCCGGAAGTCCTGAAATCTTTGTAAATACATATGTGAGAACGTCAACCGGGTTGCTCACGATAATATACTTCGCGTTCGGAGCTGCTTTTACGATCTCCGGTGTGATAGATTTGATGATGTTGACATTGGTCTGTGCAAGTTCAATCCTTGTCTGCCCCGGCTTACGTGCGATACCTGATGTGATGATGACGATGTCGGAATCCTTGGCGTCCTCATAATCTCCTGCAATGATGGAGATCGGGCTTCTGAAGCAGGTTCCCTGCTTGATGTCCATTACCTCTCCCTCAACCTTGTCTTTGTTGATATCGATCATAACGATCTCTGATGCGATATCTTCATAAGAAAGCTTGTACGCGATTGTTGCTCCGACACTTCCGGCGCCGATGATAGTGATTTTGCTGCTCATTTTTTTCACCTCTTACCTTTCATTTTATTTTCTGGAAATAAAAAAAGAAATCAAGATTAAACTGCAACTGTCTTTTTAATAGAACTCTGATCATCTAAAAAAGAACTGCACTGCTTTTCCCTCCGTAAAAAACAAGGAGCGCCCGCTGATCCTCCACCGGTTCCCGGGGCTGCTCACAAGCATTAATCTGATTTCGCTTTTTTTATAATATCACATTGTCAATTAATTGACAAGCTGTGATTTGTTTCGACCTGTATACTATTTGATAAACATTGCGTCTCCGAAGCTGAAGAAACGATACCGTTCCCTGACCGCTTCCTCATACGCCGCCAGTACATGCTCCTTCCCCGCCAGAGCGGATACAAGCATGATAAGCGTAGATTCAGGCAGATGGAAATTCGTGATCAGCGCGTCCAGGATCTTGAACCGGTAACCCGGATAGATGAAAATCTCCGTCCAGCCGCTGCACGCCTTCAGCCTTCCCGCTTCATCCGCCGCGGACTCTACCGTCCGGCAGCTCGTCGTCCCCACGCAGATCACACGGTTTCCGCTTTCCTTCGCGCGGTTGATCTTTTCCGCCGCCTCCTCATCGATCATGTAGAACTCCGAGTGCATATGATGGTTTTCCACATCATCCACCTTCACCGGGCGGAATGTCCCCAGCCCTACATGGAGTGTCACTCTCGCAATATCAACGCCCTTTCCCGTAATTTCTTCCAGGAGCTCCGGCGTGAAATGAAGTCCCGCCGTAGGAGCAGCCGCTGATCCGGAGTGCTCCGCATAGACTGTATTGTACCTGTCTTTGTCCTTCAGCTGATGGGTGATATAGGGCGGAAGCGGCATCTGTCCGAGCTGATCCAGGATTTCTTCAAAAATGCCCGCATACTCGAAACGGATCAGGCGGTTTCCTTCATCTACGATATCGACGACCTCTCCCACAAGAAGTCCATCCCCAAAGCTGATCCTCGTCCCCGGCTTTGCCTTGCGTCCCGGCTTCACGAGAGTCTCCCATACATCGCCTGCGCCTCTTTTCAGGAGCAGGACCTCGATCTTCGCCCCTGTCTCTTCCTTCGCGCCGATCAGGCGCGCCGGGATCACCTTTGTGTCATTGATCACGAGGCAGTCTCCGGGATTCAAGTAGTTGATGATCTCCCGGAACACATGATGCTCCGTCTCTCCTGTCTTCTTATCGAGGACCATCAGCCTGGATGAGGATCTGTCTTCCAGCGGGTCCTGGGCGATCAGTTCCTGGGGCAGGTCATAATAAAAATCACTTGTCTTCAAGCGTATCTTCCTTTCTATTCTTATCTGCAGCGGCAGCCGGACAGCCCCGCCGCGATGCTGCGGCCAGCTCTCAGCACTGCTGTCCGCCGCCTGACAAACAGCGAATGTCTGCTCGTGGGAACACGGCGGACATTTGCCCGTTTATCGCACAAATGCACCGCACGGCATCATACCATGCGGTGCATCTTGTATCTTACACCAATTACTGTCTCAGTTCAATCCCCAGTTCTTCCAGGCCTTTCAGGATCTTCTTCATTGCTGCGGAAACATCCGCCTCTTCCAGTGTCCTGTCCTTTGCGCGGAACACGATGGAATATGCAACAGACTTAAAGCCGGCTTTGATCTGCTCGCCTTCATACAGGTCGAACAGCTTATAGCTCTCCAGATGAGCGCCGCCCATCTTCTCGATCACTTCCTCGATCTCTCCCACGAGAACAGATTTCGGAACGACCATACTGATATCGCGGGTGACAGACGGATATTTTGCGATTCCTGTGTACTTTCTGTCAAATGTCGCATAAGGCAGGATCTCCGGCATATCGATCACGGCGATATATGCGCGCTCTCCGATCCCATATATATCTGCTGTTTCCGGATGGACCTCGCCGAGATATCCGACGACCTTCCCGTCATAAATGATATTTGCCTGGCGTCCCGGGTGGAGGAATGTCTTCCCTGCATTCGGGTCATATTTCTCTTTTTCCTTCATTCCGATCTTCTCGAAGAACTCTTCCACAACGCCCTTCATCGTGAAGAAATCTCCGTCGCCATACATGCCCAGGGTAAACTGCATCCTTTCGTCCGGCAGCTCAGTGAGCGGCAGCGCTTTCGGAATATAGATATTCCCCAGTTCGTACAGACGTACGTCTTTGTTTCTTCTATTGTAATTTGCCGCAAGAGAGGTGAGCATTCCGTTCAGTGTGCTTGTTCTCATAATACTGTAGTCCTCGCCCAGCGGATTCATGATCTCAATCGCGTTTCGCAGCGGCGAATCAGCCGGAAGAAGAAGCTTCTCAAATACCTTCGGGCTCTCGAAGGAGTAGGTCATCGCCTGGCTGAATCCGCAGAACTCTGCGATATCCTTCGCCACTCTCTCGATGCGCAGCTTGAACGACAGTTTTCCCGTCGTAGACTCGCCTGCCGGAAGCGTGGTCGGGATATTGTCGTAACCGTAGAACCTTGCCACTTCCTCCGCAAGGTCGGCAAGACGGAAAAGGTCGTGGCGGAAGGTCGGTGCGATCACTTCCTTTGCCTCCGCATCATATGCAAGGCCGATCATCTTGAAGTAGCCCAGCATCTCTTCCTCTGAAATATCTGTGCCGAGCAGTTCATTGACTTTCTGTGCGTCAAACGGAACTCTCACCGGCTCTTTCTTTTTCCCGTAGGCATCCACGATCCCGCCTACGACTTCGCCCGCGCCCATCTCTTCCACAAGCTGGCATGCGCGGTCAATAGCCGCCTGCGCATTGTTCGGGTCAAGCCCCTTCTCGAACTTCGCGGAAGCGTCTGTCCTCAGTCCGATCCGTTTGCTGGACTTACGGATGTTCACCCCGTCGAAGCACGCCGCCTCGAAGAGCATCGTCTTCACGTCGTCTGTGATCATGGAATTTTCGCCGCCCATGATGCCCGCGATACCGATCTCTTTCTCTCCGTCGCAGATCATGAGCACATTTTCATCGACCGTCCTCTCCTGCCCGTCCAGCGTGACGAACTTGTCTCCGTTTTTCGCAGTCTTGACGATAATATGCCGGTCTGCAATCGTATCCAGGTCATAGGCGTGCATCGGCTGCCCGTATTCTTCCATCACGTAGTTCGTGATATCCACAAGGTTGTTGATCGGGCGGATTCCCACCGATGCAAGCCTTCTCTGCATCCACTTCGGAGACGGCCCGATCTTGATATTTTTCACCACCCTTGCGCAGTAGCGCGGGCAGAGGTCTGTATTTTCTACTGTGACCTTCACATAATCGTTGACATCCTCGTCATTGCCTGTCGGAGTGACCACCGGCGGCTTAAACTCCTTGCGGAATGTAGCAGCTGCCTCTCTTGCGATACCGACAACGCTGAAGCAGTCTACACGGTTGGATGTAATCTCGTACTCGAAAATGGCATCATCAAGCCCGAGCGCCTTGATCGCGCTCTCACCTACGGCCGCATCCTCCGGGAAGATATAGATGCCGTACTCCGGAGCCTCCGGGTACATTTCCCTTGTCGATCCGAGTTCTTCAATAGAACACATCATACCGCAGCTCTCCACGCCGCGCAGCTTTCCTTTCTTGATCTTCACTCCGCCTGCGACCTTCTGTCCCGGCTCATGTCCGCCCGCCACGCGGCCTCCGTCCAGGACAACAGGCACCTTGTCTCCTTCTTTTACGTTCGGAGCGCCAGTCACAATCTGAACCGTCTCTGTACCGATATTCACCTGGCAGATAATCAGCTTATCCGCATCCGGATGCTTCTCGATCTTATCAATCTGTCCGATCACGATTTTATCAAGATCCGCATCCAGTTTCTCATATCCCTCTACTTTTGTTCCGGAGAGCGTCATCGCATCCGTGTACTCCTGAGGCGTGACATCGAGATCCGGAACATATGCTTTTATCCATGATAATGAAGTATTCATCTTAACTACCTTTCCTTCCTTCTGTTTCTAAAATCGATCGAAATCTCCCCGCCGGATTGTCTTCCTGCGGGCTCTCCGCTTTCTGCGCGCAGACATCCTCTTTGTCAGCGCTGTTCCTCTGCCTGAATACGATGCGTCAGAACTGTTTCAGGAAGCGGATGTCATTCTCATAGAGAAGTCTCATGTCATCGATCTCATATTTCAAAAGTGCGATACGTTCAAGCCCGACGCCGAATGCGAATCCCCCGTACACCTCCGGGTCGATCCCGCACATCTCAAGCACATGGGGATGCACCATTCCGCAGCCGAGGATCTCGATCCATCCGGAGCCTTTGCAGAAGCGGCAGCCTTTCCCGCCGCATTTGAAGCAGCTCACATCCATCTCTGCGCTCGGTTCTGTGAACGGGAAATGATGAGGACGGAATTTCGTCTTTGTCTCTGTGCCGAACAGTTCTTTGGCAAACACTTCCAGAGTTCCCTTCAGATCCGCAAAGGAAATGTTCTTGTCGATGACAAGTCCTTCGATCTGATGGAAGGACGGCGAATGCGTAGCGTCCACCTCATCGGAGCGGAACACCCGTCCCGGAGAGATCATACGGATCGGGAGTTTCCCCTGCTCCATGATACGTGCCTGAACCGGCGACGTCTGCGTACGCAGCACAATCTCTTTATTAATATAGAATGTATCCTGCTCATCCTTTGCCGGATGATCCGCCGGAATATTCAGTTTCTCGAAGTTGTACTCATCATACTCGATCTCCGGTCCCTCGATGACCTCATATCCCATTCCGACGAAGATGCGCTCTACTTCTTCCTGCGCGATCGTATTCGGATGTCTGTGTCCAATAATATTTTTCTTGGACGGAAGAGTCACGTCAATAACCTCTTCCTTCAGCTTCTGTTCGCGGATTGCCTTTTCCATCTTCGCCTTTGTCTCATCCAGAAGCTGCTCAATGGCCGCTCTTGTATCATTGACCATCTGCCCCACCTTTGGTCTTTCCTCCGGCGCAACGTCTTTCATTCCCTTGAGTACTGCGGTGAGTTCACCTTTTCTTCCGAGGAACTTGACACGAACATCATTAAGTTTCTCCGGCTGGTCTGCCGCCTGGATCTGCGCGACCGCCTCTGCTTTGATCTGTTCCAGTTTTTCTTTCATCATTTACTCCTTTCCGCTGTCTGCACCGTCTGCTGCATCGCTCCGTCCGGACTGCGTGCCAGTCTGTTCCGCACCTCGATTCCGCTCCGCTTCATCTCGGTCGCGGACAGCCTGCCTATAGCAGACAGTACACTGCGCCGTCTGCTGCATCGCCCCGTCCGGACTGCGTGCCAGTCTGTTCCGCACCTCGATTCCGCTCCGCTTCATCTCGGTCGCGGACAGCCTGCCTATAGCAGACGCTACACTGCGCCCGGCTCATGCAAGCATGGCCGTTCGCACTGCACCGTCTGCTGCACGCAGTCCTTGTCATCCGCAAAAAGACCCCGTCCCTGAAAGGGACGAGGTCTGAAGTCTCGCGGTACCACCCTGTTTCCCGCGCTGATGCGCGGACGCTCGGTATGTGTAACGTACAATCTACGGCGCTCCTTACTCTGTGATATGTTCAGAAACGCAGCTCACGTGGGAAATTCGATTGCCATCTGAACTAAAGAGAACTTTCAGCCGGTGATTCTCTCTCTCTGCTAGGAAATGGGTCTCTACTTTACACGCTCTCAGCTTTTTTCTCATATTGTTTGATATACTGCTAAACAGCCAAATCACTCTTCCATTTTATCATAGGTTTTCTGTTTGTCAAGCCTGCAAGTCCGTTGTTTCCAGTAATAACGCTCCAGGAGGGCGTTCACTTCTCCGCCAAGCAGTATGATATACATACATCCGTACAGCCACAGCATGATCAGAATAATCGTAGTAAGGCTGCCGTACATACTGGTGAATCCCGTAAAGATATCCAAATACATCGAGAACACGAACGAAATCAGCAGCCACCCGCATGCGGTGAACAGCGCTCCCGGAAGCTGTCTCCTCAAAGTCGTCTTGGCACGGTTCTTTCTGTTGGGCAGGAACTTATACACCAGATCCCAGAATACCGTCAGCACGATCAGCGTCACAAATGTCCGGATCCGGATAATAAAATCAACTACGCTGCTTAGAAACGGCAGATGCTCATACAGCATTGCGCTGATACTGTTTCCGAATACCGACACTACGAGCGAGAGCATGATCGCCAGAAGGAAGATCACCGTATACAGGGAAGCTCTCAGCCTCAGATAAATATAATTTCTCGTCTCTATGTTTGCATAAATGCAGTTGAGTCCGGACGTAACCGACAGAACGCCTTTCCCGGCCGACCAGAGCGCAACGATGATCGTAAGCGGGATAACGCCCCCTGACTGCGTGTAAACCTGTATCACGATCGAACGGATCAGCGGCGTCACTGTAGACGGAAATACCTGCAGCACAGCCTGCAGCACGTCGTTCATCGTCACCGGGGTAAACTGCACCATGGTCAGGAGAAGCAGAAAGATCGGGATCATCGAAAGCACAAAAAAATAGGCCGCCTGTGCTGCATACGCCCCCGTGTGATGTGAATTTACCGTCACAATAATTCTCAGTATTCTCTTTTTCAGACGGTCTCTCTTCTCCATTTGAAAACTCCTTATCAATACCCGAAATATCTGTTCCGGCCTTACACGGCACGCTTGTCCGCAGGCAGAAGGAAAAAGCGGCCGTGCAAGACGACCGCCTTTATCTTTTGCAGTTCCCCAAAATGCCGTTCCTGTATTTTGACTCCTAGCCACAGCTAGGTGGGCAACCGCATCTGCTTTTCTGTCTTCCACTGCTAGTCGGAGGCATGACATATTACAGAAATTTAAGAATCCCGTTTAAAGTAATGTAGGTTCAAAATAACAGGGTTATCGCACATTTCAGGTACTGTTTCCTATTAACCTAGAAGTATTATACTCCAAACATATGGATTTTACAACTGAATCTTTTTCCCAAAAAGACAAATGCACGGCGCGCGCTCCCTCTTCACGCCCTTTGCCTCCGCCTTTTCCAGGAAAAACAATGTGTTCCTCAGCTGAATTTGAAGTGATCCGTGCATTTCACCGCCCGGTATGGTATAGTTACATTATGGCATGCGCAGATGCTTATTTTACATACAAAGGAGTTTTGCTTTATGAAAATGAACGAATTAAAACTTGTATATTTCAGTCCGACCGGAACAACAAGGAAGGTCATCATGGAAGCGGCGCGCAGCATTGACCTGAAGTCCACTTCCTTTGATTTTTCAGTCTATAAAGAGAAAAAGCCTGTTCTCAAGTTTGCAGAAAATGACTTCGTGCTTTTTGGAATGCCCGTCTACTACGGCCGTGTCCCCGCCCTCTTCACAGAATATCTTGCAAACGTGACAGGGAACGGGACGCCTGCCGCCCTGATCGCCACATACGGCTGCCGCGAGTACGAAGATGCTCTCCTCGAGCTGAAGGATATTGTGGAGAAGAACGGATTCAAGGTGATCGGCGCTGCGGCATTTCCCGCCGAACACTCTCTCGTAGAAACGATCGGCGCCAGACGCCCGAACAAGGCAGATATGAAAGTGATCTCAGAATACGGAGTGGACCTGAACCGCCGCATCAAAAAATCTGACAGCTTCGACAATATTGACATCAAGGTTCCCGGGAATACACCTTACCGGAAATACGGCAAAAACTCACTTTTCCCGAAAACCGATGTCAGCCTGTGCACAGAGTGCAGGGCATGCGCAAAAGTCTGTCCGGCTGGAGCGATCTCCATAAAAGATCCCAAGAAAACCGACAAGAAAAAATGTATCGGCTGCCTGAAATGCATCCGGATCTGCAGGCAGAACGCAAGATCTGTCAATTCCCTCAAGATGAATATACTTTCCGGCAGACTCACCAAAGTCTGTCAGAATGACAAAAAGGCAGACATCTTTTTATAAAAGTTATAAGAGCTTTTCCCTTCACGATAAAGACGCCGCAGAAGCAGTGATGCTTCTGCGGCGTCTTGTATGATCTGATTCTTATTCCTGCGGACCAGCAGCAACCAGAGCTTTTCCAAGCTCGTTGCTCTCGTATTTCTTAAAGTTCTTGACAAATCTTGCAGCGAGATCTTTTGCTTTCTCTTCCCACTCGGAAGCATCTGCATAAGTGTCTCTCGGGTCAAGGATCGCCGGATCAACTCCCGGAAGCTCTGTCGGAACTTCGAAGTTGAAGTGCGGGATCGTCTTTGTCGGCGCGTCAAGGATCGCTCCGCTTAAGATCGCGTCGATGATACCGCGTGTATCTTTGATGGAGATACGTTTTCCTGTTCCGTTCCATCCTGT
>CALWQS010000056.1 GCA_944383745.1 uncultured Mediterraneibacter sp.
ATTGATACATCGTATTGATCCGCATCCAGCTCCAGGCTGAACGCGCCGTCGCTTCCGGTCGATACGCTGTCAGAATGGGAAGCATCCTGCCGCGCGGTAAACTCAACCTTTGCGCCCGGGACTCCCTCTCCGCTCACTGCGTCGATCACGACTCCCGCCACAATTCCTTTCTTTTCTCTGTATTTATTGGCATCCGTGAGAATGATCTCATTCCACGCATCACCCGAAACAATATTTCCCGCCTCATCTGTCTCAATATAGATTTCCAGGCTTCCTGTCGTCAGCTCGACATAAGTGCGCTCTTTCGTCTTGACCGGTTCCACCTTTGTACTGGAAAGCTTCTGGAGCTTGTCCAGAGTTACAGAGCCTGAGAAATTATTAAATAGCAGGGACAGTGAGTCCAGAGTAACCTTTTCCGGCATTCCCGACTCGTCCGGACGGTCTTTGTCCACATCCACAATGTCGTCATGTTCAGCCGTATTGGAATAGTAACAAGTCGCGGCAAGATCCGGGTGAACGACCTCCAGTTCTCCCTTCGACACCTCGACGATATCCGGAGAGCTTCCGTACTCTGTCTGGAAATCCTGGTAGCTGAAATTCTGAAGCTGCTGAAGGAAAGAGACATTCCAGCCGAACTCTCCCTTGTATTCCATCGTCTCTTTTTCCGGCTTGGGATCTCCGATCAGCCTGACCTGATATGTACCGTCCTCAATCCCGTCAAGCATGTAGCGGATCTTCGGAGAATCCGTGATAAGATATCCCTTCTTCAGGATGACTTTGGCAGAAGACGTCTCATCCTGCTGCAGATAGACGTCTGCAAGCCCCATATATCCGTCTTCCTCCTCCGGCATTTCTTCTATAGCATTTTGGTAAGATACTATCGCCTGCTCAAAGTTTCCTTCCTGCACATACTTTTCCGCCGTTTTGATCGACTCGCTGTAGGACTGCCTGCTCATCATATGGCTCACTGCCAGGATTCCCGCCGCTGCGGCGATCACAAGGAGCAGCGCCCCGACGCCGATAACGATCCACATTTTTCTCTTCGACTGTTTCTCTCCCATTCTCTTTTCCTCCTCATCCGCCGATCTTCGCGATCTCATCTTTTATCTCCTGCTTCTTCCGGCTCAGCATGCGGTAAGCCGCGGCAAATCCGCCTGCTGCCAGCAGGATCAGCAGAACACCCGCTGCGATCAATACGATTCCCATTCTGCACTCACTCCAATCCTTCTACGATGCCGATCAGTCTCTCCATATCCTCATCTTCTGCTCCCTGCCTGTCATAGATGTGCCTGCAGGAGTCGTAGACGAACCCGAGATCACTCTCCACGTCGCTGTAATCTCCTTCCGAAGCAGCCTCATCCAAAATGTCATAACAGATCCACATCAGCACTCTGTAATCCTCCGGATACTCGCTCCGCATCTCCTGAAGACGGCTCCGGCTCTCTCCATATCTGCCCAGAGCGCGGAGCGCCAGCGCCCGGTTCAGGCAGTCCTCATAGGACGGATCATCCCTTGCGCAGAGCCTCTCATAGTATGAGAGAGACTTCTCATACCAGGACCTTTTTACCGTATCCGCAGACGCCTCATTGCCCGCGTTAAAGGCCATGCTCCCCGCCTTTCTCAGCAGCTCGGCGCTGTCATCTGTCTGCGCTGCCTGCACGGCAGCTTCTGCCGCCCTCTCATAGTCTTCTTCTCCGGCCGCCGCATCCGCCATAAGCCCGTACAGATCTGCTTCCAGTTCTCTGTCGGAAGCCGTCCCGAGCGCTTCCTGCGCGCCGGAAAAGGCGCCTGCGTAATTACCTCTTGCATAATCGCCCTCCGCCTCGATCAGCCGGAGTTCTGCATCGCCAAGCCGTGCTGACGGATACTGCGCCGCGGCTGCCTGCGCATCCACATAGCTTCCGCCCCGCGCCGACGCCACAAGGTAATCCCGCAGATAACTGCTTTCATCCTCATCCGAATCCAGCGCTTCCTTATAATACTGCGCTGCCGACGCATACTGCTCCTGCCGGTAATAGCTGTCCCCGACCGCGTGGAGCACTTCCGCCTTCTCTTCCGGATGGCTCTTCATATAGCCTTTCAGGAGAAAATCATTGAGCATCGCCGTACCTTCCGTCACGATCCTGGTCTCATCTCCAGCCTCCGTCGCCTCGTAGAGCGACCGGTAGGATTCCTTCCAGGAATCCTGCTGACAGATTCCCACTCCCGTATAGATCAGAAGTACGCCTGCTACCGCCAGGATTCCTCCGGCGAACCCGCTCAGGATCTGCATCCAGGAAAACTTCCTGTATTCCGGGTCCATCTTCTCTGTATTCCGGAGAGCCTCTCCCATACGCCGGGCGGACGAAAATCTTCTGTTCGGAAGAACTTCTATTGCTTTTTCGACAACAGCTTTCAGACCGGCGCTGTACGGGATATCCATCTGCGTGATCGGATACGGCGCCCCCTTCTCCGGATCTGAATAATATCCTGTCATCAGCCGGTAGAAGACTGCTCCAAGACTGTAAATATCCATTCTGCCGTCCAGTTCAACACTGCTGCTTCCCTTGTACAGCTTGTCCATCGCATACCGGTACTGCTCCGGGGCAGCATAATTCACGCTGATCCCTTGCAGCTCCTTGGACGTCTCTCCGTCCAGCGAGACATTGAAATCAATCAGGCAGACATGCCCCTCCGGAGTGATCATGATATTTGCCGGCTTAATATCGCTGTGCAGGATCCTCGGATTCTGCGAGTGAAGATAATCCAGGACGTCGCACAGCTCCGCCATCCACAGCCGAATGGTACTTTCAGGGAATTGATATCCGTTGTCCAGATAATACTGCAGATCATGTCCCGGAATGTAATCCATCACCGTATAAATTCCGGAACCCACGATCAGGAAATCAAAAACCTGCGGCAGATACGTGTGGTGCAGACGTTTCAGAATATCAGCTTCCGCCCGCACATTCATCCTTCCGGCAGCATTGTCCTTGATCCGCTTGATGATCACCTGCTTCTGAAGACGCAAATGATAACCGAGATAAATAACTCCCGTCCCGCCTTTTCCGATTTCCCGGACAATCTGATAGATACCGTCAATAACATCTCCGTTCTGCAGCATACTTCTCTTCTCCCAGTTGCATGTTCCTATTCACAGTAACAATTGCAAAGCAAGCTGCCCAAATATTCCTATTCAGACAGCTTGACTTCCTTTCTTCTAACTTGATTTTTTATTTTGCCTGCTCATTCTTTTTCTTTTTAAAGATCAGGAAATACCAGCAGGCGCCTCCTGCGATCAGCAGGACTACAATGATCGATCCCACAAGAAGCGGTGTATTATTCACATACTGGATCAGCAGGTTGGAAGTTACAAGAACGCTGATTCCTTCTGTCTCCGCCTCATTTCCGGCAGCGTCTCTCGCAACTGCACGGACATCCTGGAACTCGTCGGCATTGCCGATCGTATAGGTCAGCGCGCCGCCGGTCCGCTCGATCTCAGATGCCTTATAGCTCTTGTCCGGAGTAATGCCGTCCCCGAGGTAGATATCCACCGTCCCCATCGCCATATTATCTGCTACATTGACCGTCATATCGCGGCTGTCCGCACGGTACTGTTCGCCGTTCTCCACACCTGTAATAACTACTGATGGAGCCGTCTTGTCGATAACGAACTCGATATCGCTGTCTTTCACCTTATTATTCTGTACGTTTGTCGCGCGGTCCTCCGAATCGATGGTTACTGTATAGTGTCCTTCTTCTTCAAAGTTCTTCTTGTCGATCGTATACTGATATTCCTTCCAGGATACGTCCGATCCGCTTTCTCTTACCGTATAATCGCTGCCTTTCTCCAGGTTTACCAGCTCTCCGTCGCGCCCGTAGGAAATTCCATTGTTGACCAGCGTATCTACGTTGATCTCTGTCACGACAAGATCCTGTTCCTCTTTTGCATAATAGTCGTCCAGCAGCTTCTCAGTGTCATCTGAGAATACATAGACAGAACCGAATCGGTTGACTGAGAATGTTACGGACTGTTCCGTCACATTGCCCGCCTTGTCGGTAATAGCCGCCGTCAGTGTGTACAGGTCGTCATTCTCCTTTGTACGTGCGAAATCGTCCATCTTGATGCTCTCGCCGTTGGCAATTCCCGTGCGCGTTCCGGTCAGCTCTTTCTCGTCATGCTTTGCACCCTTGAGCATAAGCTTAACTCCGTTTTCGGAATAGTTGATATCTCTGTATGTCACGCCCGGCGCTACCATGTCTTTATTCGCAGACTTATCTACGATGTCAAAGAACTCAACCTCCGGCACTGTCTGGTCGATCGTAAATGTATCTCCCTGATAATCCGCCGCCGCATTGCCTGCGAGGTCTGTGTAATCAATATCGAATGTATAATCCGCGTCAGCCGAGAAGTTTACGGTTGTCGTATGAACGTCGCCTCTCGTACTCCATGAGCCAAGCCCAGGCGCTGAAACTCCGGTTCCCTGAAGCCTTGCCGTGATTGCTGCATTGACCTCAGCCGCATTGAAGTTGTGCTCATTCACCGTGATCGTCGCTGTTCTCTCGGCATTAAAGTATCCGTTCTCTGCATCGCTGTTGTTGTCGTAGGATACCTGGATCGTCGGATCGGTCTGGTCGATCGTGAAGTCGTCCACCTGCGTATAATGTGAATCATTTCCTGCAAGGTCTGTCGTGTTCAGCGTCAGTGTGTAATCACCGTCCGCTGCGAATGTAACATAGCATGTGTGTGTTGCATTATCTGAAACACCTGAATCCGCGCTGTGAGACCATCCGCTGATGGAAGGCATTGTGCCGTCCGTGTTCGTGATATTAAATCTCACTGCCGACTCGTCAAAGTTACGCTCTGTCACTGTGACAGTTGCTGTTCTCGTCGCGTTGTAGTAACGCTCGTTGAGCGGGCTGTTCAGGTCGTAGGTTACCTGGATGGTCGGGTCGGTGTTGTCGATGCTGAGCTGTACGGTCTCGCTGTCATACCGATTTCCTGCAAAATCAACTGCATGTACTGTCACCCTGACATCATTGCTGTTATACCTGTCCGCCGGAATCACAATATTACCGGACCAATTCTGATGGCTCTGTACCCTGTTGTCAGAATTATCCATTAACCAAGTGGTTTCACCATCATTTACATTTCCTGTTGCTGCAACTTCATACCACAGAGACTCAATACCGGAATATGTATTACCATTAGTCGGATCGGTTACTTCCACATGAAGTGTAACATCATCTTTATAAATTCCATTGCGCGGTGTGCTCAGATTTGTGATCGTAATTACCGGCTTAGTATTGTCGGCAACTGCTCCCCGTGAAGGATAAAGGTACGTCACATGTCCGGCGTAATCAGTTAATTTGGCATATACTACAAACTGTTCATCTGGACTCACTGTAAACGATCCAGTCTTCTCCGCCTGAGTTCCCTGAACTCCCAGCAGATTCCAAGTATTCATTGAGGTTACCTGATTTTCATCAGCCAGAGGCATTCTCGATTTATAATACTCAATACTCTTGATTCCTGATGTCTCATCCTCTGAGTCAAATTTCACTTCATAATCATGATTTCTGAAAATATTGAAAGAAATCACATCGAGAAAACTTTCAAGCCATACCGGGATATCAGGTGCACCTTCTCCATCTCCGTCAAGGTTAATTGTTCCTGTCGGATTTGTCTGGTCTACAGTAAAATAATTTGGATCATATACTGCCTCATTACCTGCCAAATCAGTGTAAGTAAATGTAAACGTATAATTGGCATCTGTTAAAAACAGAAATTCGCTGTTGGTTCTTATCTCATTTGCGCTTCCCCAATTTGAAGAAATATTTTCTGAAGCAGTTGTAAGATAGTCCTGGCTTTTAACAGCATCCACATTTTCATTCTTTGCGTTTACGCCGTTCGTTCCATCAAAATTCCACTGATTATTAAATTCCTTTTCTCCGTTTTCATTTTCAAGCCAGAAATTCTTCTCGTCTATTGTTACTGTTGCGCGTACTGCTTTTGTTCTATAGACTCCTTCTCCTTCCGCCGGCTGGTAAGTCAGCGGTGTGAACTCAGCACCATCCGTGTAGCTTACGCTGATCTCAGGTGCCGTTTTATCAATGACGAATTCATTCTTTATAGTTTCCGCTGTTTCTTCGTCTACATTCTCATCGATAATATACTTCACTTCTTCCGGATCCGCTTCATTTCTGGCTTTATCTGCACAATGAGGTACAATGTAATACTCATTATCCTTTTCAAAAGTCAGAGTAAGCGTATTAACTCTGTCATTATCATAAGTTTCCCAGGTTCTGTCACTCTGATTATCTTCAATTTCTTCTCCTACTTTGATTCCATAATCGGAGAGTGCATCAAGAGTCACATCTTCTTCCAGCGCCACGCTGTCTAAATCTGCTGCTGCCTTAAGGTCAAACGTAATACCATTAACATCAAAATTCCTCTCGTTATACTCAAGGGTCATAACTCTGTCTGAATTAAAGTACTTATTGTTCTTAACATCAGTATCGTTATTGTAAGAAACTGTAATTATCGGTGCCGTTGAATCAATCTTAATATTCTGTTCTTCTGTCAGACAATTCTCTTTCGGACGTTCTTTATCCCATGCCTGATCATACGCCGTAACTACCAGACGCAAATTATTGCTGTCATATTTCTTACTGATCGTACCTTCAATTGTATAACTCGATAATTCATCCGCTATTTCAGTAAGCGTATATCCCTCACTAGAACTGCTGTCAACATAATTCTCATCAATCTGAACTTCGCGGTATTCCTCTTTAATCTCATCCTCACCGTCAAAAAGTCTGATTTCAACCCTTTCCAATCCGGAGGTGACATTTCCGTCAGTCACTGTTACTTTATAAGAAACATCATCCTTATAATAAGTGTCCGGATCAAACGGCGTCCCATCTTCCTGTGTGATTGAAACCGTCGGCTCTGTCACATCAAGAATCAGTCCGTTAGAAGAATATACCGCCGTATTATTCACATTATCGGTAATTTTAACAAGCACAACATAGTTGCCCTGTACAGAATCCAGCTGACCATTCTTGCCGGTGACAACCGGAATAGAATCTGTAGTTTCTGTCGTGTCAATCCAGTCAGCGCTCTCTATAACCGTATGTATATTTTCTTCATTCAGCTGTTCATCAGAATCTACTTTATAGACATAGTATTTCCAGTCTTTTACGCCGCTCTGCCTTACTGTCTCAGTTCCCGTTACCTGATCAGCCTTATCTTCATCATTCCATTCTACATTCTCAATAGAATATTCTGTATTCTGATAGTTATTGAACGTAATCGCTGAAAACCAGGTGTCTGAAACTTTAGCCTTTCCTGCCCAGTCGCCGAATACAAAATCAGGATCTGTCTGGTCAACTGTAAAGCTCCATGATCTCTCCTTAGTGCTGTTCGGCGGCCACCCGTTTGTCTGCAAAGATAATTTACCGTCAATCTTTACAGTATTATCGCCTGCTGTAAATCCTTCTTCACAGAGATTGTAGTCTCTTCTGCCTACTGTCAGGATGATCTTGTCATAATACGATGATATTACATCTGCCTCATCTGTTGATGACTCTGAGGTTTTGAATGATGCCTTCAGAGTTCCGTCACTGATCCATGTATTCCCCTTCTCATCTGTATACAACGAGCCGCCTTCAACATAAAGATTTATGCTGTCCAGAATCTGCTTAAGAGTCAATTCTTTGCTTATTACTGTAAGACTTCCAAGATACTGTTCCCCCAGAGCCTCATTATCCTGAGAGGCCACAAAATGATAATTTGTAGTATCCTGCACGCTGTTCATATTTGGTTTTATGATAGACTCATGAACATCAACATTGTAAATTGGCCAAGGAACTGTTGCCCGAAAAGCGGTCATATCAACAACGTCTCCTGACACAATTCCTGTATCCGCTCCTGTCAGTTCACCATCAATGGCATATACCATACCTTCCTGATTTCTAAGGGCTTTCCTTACATTATCTCCATAAAAAATTGTGAAGTCCTCTGTTCCAAGATAAACTGTCCTCTTTACAACGTTTATACTCGCACCTAGTTCTGTTCCTTCATAATTTGTGCACTCTATGCGATTGCTTAAAGAAATCTCTTCTCCTGCAAGCGTTGTTCCTGAAATTTTATCAATTGATTTGATCGTTACCTTATCATAAGGCGTATCCTTTACGTCTTTTCCTTCAATGTCACCTGTCAGTTCAAGCGACAATCCCTTTGCAGTATCCAGATCCCCAGTATAAATTCCTAAGTTTTCCAAATCTGTCTGTGAGATTGAACCCGTCACCTTCACCTCAGTGCTTCCATTATAAGTTCTTTCCGTTATCGGAGTTGTACTGATTGCAGTCTCTGAAATATCAAGCACCTTCTGAGAATAGATATAATAATTCTTTTCGGACGGAAGATAATAACCGTTCTTAGCAGCCTTTACTGTAATATATGCAGCGCCATTGCCTACAATCGTTGCTTTTCCGGTCTCTTCATCTACTCTTACAATATCTTCATTTGAAGAAAAGTAGGAAAGCTTCCTGCCCTTTTCTGAATCCGCTTCAACCTCGATATTAAAGGATACTCCTTCCTCAGAAGCTTCCATATCATTTGTGAACAGCCTTGGAGTTGTTTCACTGTTGGTTTTATCGGTAAATATAAGTTCATATGTTCTATAAAGACCTTTGAGAGTTGCCGGCACACTGCTGCCCTCATATTTCCAGTCTCCTGTATACTCTGCCACAAATGTAACGTCTCCGATTAAAGCATCCTGATCATAATATGTCCACTCTGCTGTACCTGAGACAACATCCACATACTGGATTTCCTGTCCCACTGTAAATTTAATTGTTCCCGTAGCATCTGTCGGCAGCCCTACTACTGTACAAGTTACAGACTCAATATCATTGTTTCCATCTGGGACAGCATTAAGCTCCAGACCGATTGCCGTGCTGATTCTTGCCGAATCCACCTGAATACTGTTTGATACTTTTCCATTATAAGAAGCCGTTATCCTTGCCACTCCACTGCCCACAGCAGTAACCTGACCATTCTCATTTACAACTACGGCTTCCGTATTGTCGGACTGCCATGCATACACCGCACCGGCAACCGGATTTTTTACCGTCATCTGGCATGAGTCGCCTATATACTGAATTACACCAGTCTGTTCAATCTGGATATCAGACATTGCCATATTGATTTTGACGGGATCCATCTTTTCGGATTCGACAGTAAATTTTCCTGCCGCCTTCTCATAACCAGTCTTAATCGCTTCAAAAGAATACTCTTCTCCTTCTGTCAGAGAAACTGTATTTATGTTTTCCTCATTTGGAAATACAATTCTTCCGACCTCTTGTTCCTCAGAGTCCTTTACAATAACAGTCAAATCTGTTAATTCGCTTCCGGTTGCGGAATCTATTGCTTTAAATTCCACATCCACAGGATCTCCCCATGCCGCTTCCGCCGTCGCCGCGCTCCCCGGCAGCATTCCGGTCAGCACCATCGCCATCGCCAGCAGCAGTGCGCATATCCTTTCTTTCCAGCTTCGTCCTTGTGTTTTCATATTCCCATTCCTTTCTTTTCTTTCAGCTGTTCATTTTTATACGTTGGTTTACAGTTCCATATATAGGAATACAATTTCCCGTTAAACAGGAAATGTGCATATATGCCCGCAAGCATCAGCAGCAGAAAAATCACTGCCACTGTCTGGTTTACGGTGACATTGACTGCACAGATGACGGTCCCTATCACCCCGACGATCAAAATCCCGTCTGCTGCCTTAGCCGGCAGATTACTGAAAAAGTAAAGCGCCGACGGACGGTTTCTCTTTTCTGCGCCGGTTTCTATCCTCTCTTTTTCCTTCCTGTACAGCAGCGCATACCCCGCGCATCCTGCGATGAGCCCTGCCCAGAACATCACGCCTGCCGCATACCCCGCTCCGTTTAAGTTCCCGTCGCCGTCCAGCGCGAACGGGATTAAAAGCGGCGTCACGGCCGACACCATGAAGGCGGCAAGCACCCCGATAAATCCTTTCCTTATCAATTTCATTGAAAGCATCTCCCCTTTAATTATTTATCTGATCTGATCCGGATTATCCTAGATCAGTTCATTCGTATGGATCCATATATTCTCCTTCGTGATAATGAACTTTCTCGAAGGATTCTGTTTCTCTTTTTCCTCTTCTGCCGAGACAAGCGTCTGTTCCAGCTCAGGAGTCAGAAGAACTGTCTCACCGAAGCTTCCTTCTCCGCTGTTCAGCAGAGTCGTCTCTTCATCCCCTGCATTTTCTGCGAGCAGAGTTGTCTCTTCGCTTCCCGCATCCGCTGTCTGGTACATCTTTTCTGTTTTTTCCGTACCTGTATTCGCAGGCTCCGTCACCGGATAGATGACAGGCGGTATGCTTCCGCTTGGCGTCCGATACAGTTCATCACTGCTGCCCGGATCATGGTACTCTTCCCTGAGTTTTCCTGTCTTTGCGTTTTCCTCCTGCATCTTGCGAATCGTACGTTTCTCTGCCCTTCCGGTCATGAAATCAAAAACGCCGCGTATATCAAGTACGAAGAAAAGTACAATACTCAGAATCGCAGACAGGACAGCCAGACAAAGGCAGACGATGAATCCCGTATGGTACAGACTGATAAGCTGTTCAGCTTCCTGCATTTCAATTCCCTCCTCTTTGACTGGTCTCTGCATCCTGAGAGGAGAACGCGATATCGACCTGTTCTTCTGCCCAGGTGATATTATTGAGAATATTCCGTCTGCTCTCATTATTGACTGCCGTCATATTTTCATTTGCGGACGCAAACTGTGTCGTCTCGAGGCGGTTCTTTGTCGAGGCAAGCTCTTTTTTCAGCTCATCCTCTGTCACACCTGCCCTCCTGAAGTTCAGGGAGTTCTCCCCGATCTGATAGACAAGCTCGTTGTACATCACAAGAGCCGTCTCAGGATTCACGATCGTAATCAGATCCACATCCGTAAGACTTACCAGGTCGTCCCAGTAATCCCTGTAAGAAGCTGAGCTGTAACCGGAACGGTCAACCTTGTTCAGCCCCGCATAATACCCGGCGATTCTGGCAAACCGTTTCGACATCTCCACCTTGTCCGGATCAAGCGTATCGCTTTCCGCAGCTTTTTCAAACCAGAGCTGCGACATCTGCTTGTTTCCATTTCCCTCATAGGAATAGAAATAAGCGACGCCCATCTGGAATGCGAAGTTGTCATAGGCTTCTTTATTCGACTCCAGATAGCTCTCATTCGCCCGGTTTCCGCTTCCTTTATATCCGAGGATCGCCGTCATGGCTGTCGCCTCGTCCTGGGAAAAATTATTTTCATCCCCATTTGTGCCGTTCACGTAGAGCTGCAGCAGATCCAGGTAGGCTGTGCCTTCCTTCGGATTGATCTTGATCGCATCCTCATAGAGCTGCGCCCGCTCTTCCTGCGTCGATGCAGTAGCCGCTGTACTGATGTATGAATCATAACTGCTCCTGGTCGCAGAGCTCTCTGCGAACCGGAATCCCAGGCAGCCCACAAGAGACACAACTGTAAGAGAACATGCCGCTACAAAGGATTTCCACTTTAGTCCTTCTTTTCTCCTGTACTCGGTATCCAGCTCCGTATAATGCTCCAGAGCATACATCAGCTCTGCGCAGGACTGATAACGGTCCGCCGGATTTCTCTGTGTACATTTGAGCACGATCTTTTCCAGCCCCGTCGAGAGGGACGGGTTCCACTTTCTGATCGGATACATCTCATACGGCGGAAGACTCGGATTGTGTCCTGTCAGCAGATGATACATTGTTGTTCCCAATGTATAGATATCTGTCCTCGCATCTGTCTGCCCATGTCCGCCGTACTGTTCCGGCGCCGCATATCCCTGTGTTCCCAGACACGAGGTATCTTCAATACTCGTCTCCTTGAACTCTCTCGCCGTTCCGAAGTCTATGATCATGATCTTCCCGTCCGGCTTCAGCATGACATTGGCAGGTTTCAAATCTCTGTAGATGATCGGCGGCTTTCTGGAGTGAAGATATCCCAGCACATCGCAGATCTGCTTCGCCCATTCCACTACCTTCTCCTGAGGCTGGGCTCCTTCCTTCTTCAGCCAGTAGTCAAGCGCCTTTCCTTCGATATAATCCATAACAATGAGAAAAGTATCCTCACAGTCTATGACGTCTATGATACTCGGCAGATTCGGATGGCTCAGTTTTTTCAGGATATCCGTCTCAGCGATCAGCCCCTGCTTGACCACCTCATAGTCTTTCACGCCGTCCTTGCGGACTTCCTTGATCGCCCACTGTTTATTGGCGCGTTCATTCATCGCCAGATAGACGACGCTCATGCCGCCCTGCCCGATCTTGTTCAATATTTTATATTTACCGTCAACAATTGATCCTATTTCCAGCATATATTTATCCTCTAACACGTCTTTACAAGAATAACTGAGATATTGTCCTTCTCCTGACGTGACTTATTCAATTCCGTACAATAGAGAGCTGCGTCGCGCATCTCCTTTTCTGTGTTCAGCTTCCCGGGGTTCATCAGCTTGAAGAACTCCTCCTCTGAGATCAGATGGCGGAAGCCGTCCGAGCAGATCATGAACACTTCATCCTTCTCATATTCACCGTCTGTAAATTCCGGTATGATTACCTCGCTTGCTCCCACACACTGGAGCAGCACATTTCTCTGCGGATGATTTCTTGCTTCTTCAGGAGTCATCCTCCCCTGGTCGATCTCTTTCTGCACAAAGGTCTGATCCTTTGTAAGCTGGGAGACTTTCTCTGAGTCGATCGTATAGACTCTGGAGTCCCCTACGTTCATCGTATAGTATCTGCCCTCTGCAAGTATCAGAAGGGCTGCCGTTGTTCCCATTGCCACATGGAACTGCCTGCCGTGCTCCGCGATCCTGTGGTTGACGTCGATAGCAAGCGCGTTCAGCTCATTTTCCAGTTCCATACGGTCTATTGCGCCGTCTTTTCTCTTTTCATAAAGAATCTCAGGAAACTTCTCTTCAAACCAACTGGAAAAAGCCCTAATCAAAGCGGCGCTGGCGACCTCGCCTTTGGCAAGGCCGCCCATTCCATCACAGACTACGGCGAGCAGTACCTCGCCGTAGTCTGTCATTGCCTCTTTGATTAAGACAGAGTCCTGATTCGTATTCTTTTTAATTCCTACATCACTGTGTGCAATACTTAAAAATCCCATCTCTGCCCCCACATTGTCTGCTGATTATGATAAATGAAATTCGAACTCTTCATCCGAAAGCTTTAATATGGACTTGTCAGTCAGCAGAGTCTCCTGATACGGGCTGAGCTGCACACCGTTCACAAATGTGAAGTTGCTTGATTTCTGATCCGCTACATAATAATCGGATCCCTTCTTTGTGATCACTGCATGATATCTGCTGACAGATGTATTGTCTGAGATGCAGTAGTTCACTCTTCTTCTCTCTTTGCCGATCGCAAAGTTCTGAGAAGTAACGGCAATCTTCTCGCCGTTTTTCTTTCTGATGAGATATGCGCCGCCTGCCGCGCCGCTCAGCAGCGTCGTCTCGCCTGCTCCGGCGTCGAGAAGAGTCGTCTCGCCTGCTCCGTCATCTGCTCCCATTCCCTGGTATCCTGCCGATGGAGGTACTATATTCTGCTGTCCTGACGGCGGAACCGGCGCTGCTCCTGCTGGGATGGAGGATACTCCTGCGCTTCCAGCCTTCGCTGCTTTCTTCTTTTTGCTGCTGCTTACAGCGACAATAATAATGATAACTACAATAATTACGATAACTGCCGCCACAATGCCGACGATCACAAGCGGATTCAGTCCCGCCTTTTCTTCCAGGCCTGTAACTGCCGCCTGGAGATCGCTGATGGACGCCTCAAGCTGTTCATCTGTT
>CALWQS010000057.1 GCA_944383745.1 uncultured Mediterraneibacter sp.
TTTCTCCTTCTGGAATCGAATATGTGTCGATTCTTCTCACTGGTTACTCTTATTCTATTAAGTTTCCGAGACTACACCATATATCTTTTCAACTCTCTGTTTTCCTAAAGAATTTACAATATCTTTCCGAGTATTTTTTCCTGCAATATAATCAATCAAACTGCAGGTAAAAATAGATCATTATCTTTCTTGCTCTCTCTTCCAATCTGTCTGTCCATCATTTTACCACCTCATATCCTCGATATTTTAAACACTTCAATGCCTCTTCTTTACAGAAATTAATCTGGTAAGTTGGATATTTGAATTATGCCATAATCCAGAACTACTCCCTCGTGATAACGCCATCGATATAATCAGAAATAAAGTTGTATACCTGATCATTTGCCATAACGCCGATCACAATATCATAAACGTGAGGTTTTCCGCTCCATTTTATCACAAAAGCTCCCCTTATGCTATAAAACGTCGCCAAATCAGCCGTTCATTCCCCTCAGCTCCTTCCGCTGCCAAAAGCTGCCGCCCGGTCTCCCTCTCCCCATATTCTTTCTCTTCCCATACAGACAAGCGGCAAAAGCCCTGTCCCAAGAACTCTTGCCGCTCGTGTTATTACCCTCTATTCTTTTCTCTCATCTGCTCCGCCATCCGATCATCTCACAGCTCTTCTGCGTTTGATCACGATTTCCGCCGTTCCTGCCGCCGCAAAGATCAGCGCGCCGTAGAGAATCGGGGAAGCATAATCCCCTGTCTTCGGCGCATCCTTTCCGGACTGGCTGCCGGAACCAGCGTCCGCGTCTGAACCGTTTCCGCCCGCCGGAGCCTGCGTTCCTCCCGGGTTCTGTGTATCATCCGGATCCTGTCCGTCATCCGGTTTCTGATCATCTCCGGGTTTCTGGTCGTCCCCCGGATCTGACGCAGTATTTTCCGTCAGTTCATATGCCGCGGCTGTCCCTGACACCTCGCATGCCGCAAGCAGATATGCACTGCCGTCCACGCTGTCAGAAGCAGGGATAAAGCACAGTCCTTCCGGAGAATCATCTCCTGCGATGTCCTCACTGAAATCTCTGGAATTAATATAGTTTACAAATGACGCTTCTGCCGGATTAGTGATATCATAGACCATCACGCCGCCGATTCTCTCAAGCCCGACAAACGCATAAGTCTTTTCACCGACCGTTCCTATCGTCACACTCTCAGCCTCCGGTCCTTTCTTACCGGAACGGTCATCAAGACTCTTGTCGTCATTGGAACAGTTGAAGTTCTCCGGAATGTACTCCGCTGTCTTCGCCTCAAATTCGCTGCCGCTGTCATAGACTTCCGCAAGCCCTGTTTCATCGGCGCGGAATACGGTGAAAGAACGTCCGCCGAACACATAGTCCAGACCGTCATCCAGGCCGTCATAATCACTGCTGTCAAAGAACACGACTTTTCCCGTCAGTCCGCTGTTCTCTGCCGTGATCTTTCCGCTCGGAGAGGTTTCGCCGTCTTTAAAATTCCTCTCATCCTCGTTGAGATAATCTCCCCACTCTCTTGAGTCTCCCTCATTTGCCGTGACAACATAATCCACTCCGTCCACACTGTACAGCGCTATGCCGTCCGGCATGCGGATTCCTCTCAGCGACTCATAGACCGCCGGATTGTATGCCTCATCCTTCTTGTCGATATCCACTGCCGTCCGGCTGTAATCTTCATATCCTGCCGAATAAACACCCGTCACCCGCAGACTGTCAAGATCGATCACGGCAATCGCGTTTGCCTCCTGGAGAGTTACATAAGCCGTGCTGTTTCCAGCGGCAATATACTCCGGCTCAAAATCAACGGACGGTACGGCGCCCTTCTTGAGGACGATTCCTGCATCCGCAAGCCGCTGTCTGTTCTCCTCTGTATCGTATGCGGAAAAATCCACATTGACCGCAGTGCCGTCTGCCGGTGTGATCACCGTAACCGTACCTGCCGGATCTGCTGCGCCGTCAGTATATCCTTCTCTCGGCTCGCCTTCGTTCGCTGTAAGTATCCTGCTGTCATCCGGTGTAAATGTCACCATATCCGGCTGTACGCCTGTCTCATAAGCCTGCTCAAAGGTAAGCGTCCCGTCCGCATTGCATGTAAATACTGCGACACGCCCGTTGTCCGCATATCCTTCCGCCTGTACCGCCGCTGCAAGTTTCGTTCCATCCGCAGAAACCGCAACAGAGGTCATATCTCCGTATGTAAAACCTTCGCAGTTCTCTTCCACGATGGATTTCACATTGATATCGTTTCCATCCAGAAGATCGACTTTCTCGCCGTCCGCCATATCCTTGACCGCTATAGCCGTCAGGCTGCCGGTCTGGCCGTTCACTGCATAGGCCCATCCTGTCGCCGTATTGTAGTCTACGATCTCCATGACGCCGCCGTCTGCATTCGTCATTCCTGCGTCATAGCGGGCTTGCTGGATCAGATCAAGGGAAGCGTTTCCGTTCTCCTCACCAGTTGTCTTCACTCCGCCGTCCGCGTTCTTCGTCACGCTGAAGGAATCGATAAGTTCACTGTCCGGAGCGCTGCTGTCGCCCGCAAGATTATATACATTTACGGAAATCTTATCATCCGTCACGTCAAACACTGCATAGCTCGGGCTGTATTCCTGATTCCACTCCTGGTTTCCATACGGAAGGTTTCCGGCAAGATAAGCCTGGGAGCCGGATTCTCCGTTCGCCAGCCTTGGGAAGTCTGCATTGTTCGCCTTATCCACAGACGCAAACGGTGTGTAATACTGCATGTCTGAGCAGCAGTTTCCTGTCAGATAGATCGTCCCGTCAGGATCATTGAATGTATCAAGCCGCTCTGCATTTCTCTCCCCGCCTTTGAGCACATAGCTTCTGGAGTATACATGGTCATGCCCGCCGAGCACGAAATCCACGTCAAACTCATCCATCACCTGCTCAAAGCCGGCGTCCACATAGTTCTCAATATCCGAATCTGCCGCGTGCTTTGCCACTGTCTGTGTGGATTTATGGTGCGTCACGATCAGCCACTTATACTGTCCTGCATATTCGCTTGTCGCCGCGCTCATCGTTGTCCGGAAGTTCTCGACCATTGCCTCGGCTTCGGAATTATCCTTTTCCGCACTCGGAATACTCGCATTTCCCGCATTCTCCTCATCATTGCCGCCCGGATATGCGCCGGTGTTCAGCGTCACAAAAAGTACATTATCATAAAGATAATAATAATTTCCTTTTGTCTCCATCTCGCGGCGCTCTGTGAAATCATACTGTCCATCCTCGTTCGGCGTCACGCCGTTGGACTCAGAATGATTCGCGATCTCATCCGCCGTTGCCTGGATATAATTTCCATGGCTCTGGCTTGTCCCGTTGTTTTGTCCGCGGAATGTGGTTTTCACCTGCACCAGCTCACCGTTTTCATCGATACCTTCCACTGCCATCTCATTTGGCAGATTGAAGTGGTCTGCAAACATATAGTGCCTGTCGTGATTTCCCACTGCCGGGGCATATGCGATCGAGGTCATCTCCTCCGGCGCAAAGAACGCGGCGTACTCGCTGGATTTTCCCCAGCTCTGGTCCTCCACCTGGTCGCCCGCAGACACGACAAGGTTCACGCCTTCTTCTGCAAGCTTCTCCATCATGACAGCCCATCCGGTCTGGTTTGACCCGTCCGCAGGATTCCATCCCTGATCGTCATTGGACCGATCCTCCTTGATCTGAGGATCACTGGTAAACGCAAAGGAAAACTCATTCGCCTTTGCCGTCGTGTAAGTGTATTCCTTCGACCAAGTCTGCCCTCCGTCATAGGAAATCTGATACGTGTAAGCCGTATCCGGCGTCAGACCTTCCACAACTGCCTTGCACACCATCTTTCCAGTATCGGTGTACTTTACGGTATCCAGCTTGGTCGGCGCTGTAAGCTCGCTGACAGACGCCTGCGCGGTAAGCTCTCCGAATCTCACCATCGCCGTCACTGTTCCGTCCGGCGCATACCAGTTCAGATTCACTGACGCTGTCGTCTCGCCCGGCTGAATCGTCAGATACTCAACAGAGACTGCCGCATCTGCATAAGCATCGCCCGGCTGTGCCGATACGCTAAGCCCCTGAGTGCAGAGCAGTGCAGCAGCTGTCGCAGCCGCGGCGCTTTTATGCCATATTTTTCTCATAGTACTTTCCTCCTCGTATAAAAACTCCGGAGAATACTATATCCTTCCAATATTAAATGTAATCAAAGAAATCTGTAAAAAGTATATTAAAAATAAGCAGAGAAATCTTTTCCTATAATATCAATGAAAACTTGACCTGACATGTATGCCTGTATAAAATAATGTTGCAGTGGAACCAAAAACCATACTGCAGCGCAGCTCAGAAGTAATAGAAGTCACTCTATCGTTTCCGGGCTTTCAATGCCCGGCATTCTACTAAAAGGGAGAAACAATTTATGAACGCAATGAAACCCGTGAAAGTATATTCCTGTGCGAAACGCTTCCAGGCAGATATGATCATCGAAGCCTTGAAAAACGAGGGTATCCCCGCCTACAGCCAGTCTGACGGAAGCGGCGAATACATGGAGATCTATATGGGGACCTCTCTATTCGGCGAAAATATCTATGTTGATGAAGGCGATGCCTACCGGGCAGAAGAGATCATCTGCGGCATGACTATGCCCGCTGATGACATCGAAGATTCATCTGACAGTATCCTCATTCCCGACGCTCCCAAAGACAGAAGAATACCTGCTGTAAGGATCATCTCACTGATCGCCGCCATCCTGTTTATCATCGGGATTTTGGTTCCTGTGATCGTGGATATTATCCCATAATATAAGAAAGCATCCGGTATCTTTCAACCAGATGCTTTCTCTATCGCAGTTAAGAATCTCAATATCCTATTTCTCTTCCTTTTCCGCCGCCGGCATCCTGCCGTACAGCTTTGTCACTCTTGCGATCTCACTCACTACCGCGTCTGAGAACTGCTTCTTCGTCATCCGCCATACCCAGTTGCCGCCAAGCGTAGACGGAATATTGATCCTGGCGCTGCTGCCAAGATTCAGATAATCCTGCATCGGGATCACGCACAGATCCGCCACGCTGCTCATCGCCATGGCGATGAAATCTCCCGTAAGCGTATCCTCGTCAAGCCTCGGCTTGCACATATACTCCTTCGCGAAATCCCTGGCGTCCTTCCCGACCTCGTGATACCAGCCTCTCGTCGTGTCGTTATCATGCGTTCCCGTATAGACCACGCAGTTCGTCGGATACGTGTGCGGCAGATAGTTGGATGATTCTCGTGCGTCAAATGCAAACTGCAGCACCTTCATGCCAGGGAAGCCGCTGTCCTTCAGGAGCTTCAGCACGCTCGGCGTCAGGAATCCCAGGTCCTCGGCAATGATCTCCGGTCTGCCCAGCTTCGCCTCAATGGCGCGGAACAGATCCATCCCCGGTCCCGGCATCCATTTTCCATTCACAGCCGTCTCATCTCCGTACGGGATCGCATAATATTCGTCGAATCCGCGGAAATGATCGATCCTCACGATATCATAGAGCTTCAGGCAGTATGCAATGCGCTGGATCCACCAGGCATAGCCCGTCTTCTTATGGTACTCCCAGTTATAGAGCGGATTTCCCCACAGCTGCCCAGTCGCAGAAAATGCATCCGGCGGGCATCCCGCCACTCCTGTCGGATTGTTGTTCTCGTCAAACTGGAAGAGCTCAGGCGACGCCCAGGTATCCGCGCTGTCGAACGCGACGTAGATCGGGATATCGCCGATGATCTTCACGCCCTGCGCATTGGCATATGCGTGGAGCTTCTTCCACTGTTTGTCAAACTCATACTGCTGGAAGCGGTAGAAATCAATTTCTTCCGCCAGCTCCTCTCTTGCCCGCGCCAGAGCGCTCTCCTCTCTGTCGCGCAGCGGAGCCTCCCATTCCTTCCAGCTCACACCGTTATTCCTGTCCTTGATTGCCATATAAAGAGCGTAATCCTCAAGCCAGAAATCATTTTCCTTTACAAAGTTATTATAATCTTCACTTTTTTTAAAACGGTCATATGCTTTTTTGAGGACCTTAAAACGCGACCGGTAAATCTTCTCGTAATCGATCTCATCATCCTTCTCCCCGAAGTCGTATGTCTTACACTCCTTCTTCGTCAGAAGCCCGTCCTTGATCAGCGTCTTCAAGTCAATAAAGTACGGATTGCCGGCGAACGTTGAGAAAGACTGGTACGGAGAATCTCCATATCCGGTCGGTCCGAGGGGCAGGATCTGCCAGCAGCTCTGCCCTGCTTTTTTCAGCTTGTCGACAAATTTATACGCTTCTTTTGAGAAACATCCGATCCCGTATTTGGACGGAAGTGAAAATACGGGCATTAAAATTCCACTTGCTCTCTGCATCTTTTTTCTCCCTTCAAGAGTACCCCCGGCATCTCTGCCGGAGGTTCTCCGCTGATTTATCCTGTCTTTTATAAGTGCCAGATATCGTTGTTGTACTCTTCGATCGTCCTGTCGGATGAGAAGAAGCCTGCCTTAGCAATGTTCACGAGCATCATCTTCGCCCACGCCTTTCTGTCGGCATAAGCCTTCAATGCCTTCTCCTTTGTCTCCTTATAGGAATCAAAGTCGAGCAGCGTCATGAACCAGTCTTTGTTGATCAGTTCCTTCTGCAGACGCTCCAGGTTCTCTTTCTGTCCTACTTCCAGCATCTCATCGCTTGTGATGAAATCAACTGCCGCCTTGATCGCCGGATTGTCTTCGTAATACTCTTTCGCGACATAATCCGCCTTCGCGTAGTGCTCGATGACCTCGTCGCTGGATGCGCCGAACACGAAAATGTTGTCGTCGCCTACCGCCTCGTGGATCTCTACGTTCGCCCCGTCCTCTGTGCCAAGTGTGACAGCGCCGTTGAGCATAAACTTCATATTTCCTGTGCCGCTTGCCTCCTTCGATGCGAGAGATATCTGCTCGGAAATATCGCAGGCAGGAATCAGTTTTCCTGCTTTCGTCACGTTATAGTTTTCAACCATGACAACTCTGAGGTATTTGTTTACCTCCGGATCATTGTTGATGATCTCCTGCAGGCAGAGAATCAGGTGGATGATGTCCTTTGCGATTACATACGCCGGAGCCGCCTTGGCGCCGAAGATCGCCGTCACCGGAGCTGCCGGGATCTTTCCTGCCTTGATTTCAAGATATTTGTCAATGATATAGAGCGCATTGAGCTGCTGGCGTTTGTACTCGTGCAGACGCTTCACCTGGATGTCGAAGATCGTATCCGGGCTTATTTCAATATCCTGCGTCTCTTTCAGGTAAGCGCACAGCGCCTCTTTATTTTTATGCTTGATCTCGAGCAGCTTTTCAAGCACTGCGTCATCATCTTTATATTTAAGAAGCTTCTCAAGCTCCGCGGCGTCCTTCTTGTATCCCTCGCCGATCAGGCTGTCGATATACTCTGTCAGGAGCGGATTGCAGTGGATGAGCCAGCGGCGGAATGTGATGCCGTTTGTCTTGTTGTTGAACTTCTCCGGATAGATCTTGTAGAAGTTGTTCAGCTCAGAGTTCTTCAGAATCTCCGTGTGCAGGGCTGCGACGCCGTTCACACTGAATCCGTAATGAATATCAATATGCGCCATGTGTACTGTATCGTTTCTGTCGATCACGGCAACGCTCTCATCATCGTATTTTCTTCTTACCTTGTCATCCAGCACCTCGATGATCGGCATGAGCTGAGGAACAACCTTCTTCAAGTAAGCGATCGGCCACTTCTCAAGCGCCTCTGCGAGGATTGTGTGGTTCGTATAAGCGCATGTCCTGGAGACAACATCGATTGCGTCATCCATGTCCAGTCCGCGCTGCACGAGCAGGCGGATCAGCTCCGGGATCACCATAGTCGGATGCGTATCGTTAATCTGGATCACCGCATAGTCCGGCAGGTCGTACAGAGTGCATCCCTTTGCCGTACACTCGTCAAGAATAAGCTGGGCGCCTGCGCTCACCATAAAATACTGCTGATAGATACGGAGCAGCCTTCCCTGTTCATCGCTGTCGTCCGGGTAGAGGAACAGCGTGAGATTCTTCTCAATATCTTCCTTATCAAAATCAATTCCGTCCTCCACGATTGTCTCGTCGACAGAATCGATATCAAACAGATGGAGCTTATTCGTCTTGTTGTTATAGCCAGTGACCTCAATGTCATACATTCTGGCGTTTACTTTCAGTCCCTTGAACTCTACCGGGTAAGTCACATCCGTCCTGTTCAGCCAGGATTTCTTCTCGATCCACGGGTTCGGCGTTTCCTTCTGGAGATGATCCTCAAACTCCTGCTTGAACAATCCGAGGTGATAGTTCAGCCCGATGCCGTCTCCCGCAAGGCCGAGCGTAGCGATCGAATCAAGGAAGCATGCTGCGAGACGTCCCAGTCCTCCGTTTCCGAGAGACGGTTCCGGCTCAGCCTCTTCAATCTGGGCGATGTCCTTTCCGTTTGCTTCCAGAATGTCTTTCACTTCTTTATAGATGCCGAGATTGATCATATTGTTGGAAAGAAGTTTTCCAATAAGAAACTCAGCTGAGATATAGTAAAGTTTTTTCTTGCTGTCCGTGCGTTCTTTTGCCGCCGCCAGCTCCTGCACGATCTTAAGAAGAGCGTGATAGATTTCTTCATTCGATGCCTGTGCAATTTCCTTTCCAAGGTTCTGTTTTAACTTTTCCTGAATGTTCATGGTACTGCTCCTTTCAAAAACCATTCGTATTCGTTTCGTACGTTACTTTTCACACTGAACCGCCGTCTGCATGAGCACGGTGTGATCTGTAACTTCTATCCTGCATTTTAATACGCTTTCTTCTGCTTTTCTTGCAAAATACTTTCACTTTATTGTACAATACTATCATTATATACTCGACTGCATATTTCTCCGCCGCGCCGGCATACCTGCGGCGGAAATACAGCCGGAAAGGAGCCTTTTCGACATGAACCTCAATGAATACCAGAACTATCACGAGACAAAGAGCCATACTGCATCGGAGTTCCCCTACACCACCTATCTCTGCTCCATCCCGCTGGACTTCACCCACGTGCCGCAGCACTGGCATTCCGAACTGGAGCTGATCGTGATCAAAAAAGGGAAAGGGATCGTATCCGTGGACTTCCGGCGCCGCACGGTCACCGCCGGAGATATCGTATTCATACGCCCCGGGCAGCTTCACGCTGTCGAGCAGGACGGACGCCGCTCCATGGAGTACGAAAATATCATCCTGAAGCCCGAGCTTCTCATTTCCGGAAAGTCCGACCTCTGTGCCGTACGGTTTCTCAATCCTCTGCTTGACGGGACGATTCCCTTCGAAACCTTTATCACGCCGGCACTTTCCTACTACAGAGATACTTCTGAATGCATCCGCCAGATCGACCTTCTCTGCGATACGCAGCCGGAGGGCTTCCAGCTCGCCGTAAAAGGTTTCCTCTTCCAGTTCTTTTTCCTGCTCATCTCCAACCGGTTAAAAAATGAGAAAGAGCCGGCTGTCCAGACAAAGACACTGGAAAAGCTCAAAACGATCCTGAAGTATGTAGAAGAACACTACGCTGAACACATCACAATCGAAGACATGGCCGAACTGACCTTTTACAGCAAATCTCACTTCATGAAATTTTTCAAGGCGCATATGGGGAGCGGCTTTGTTGAATATCTGAACGATTACCGGCTCACCATGGCGGAGCGCCTCCTGAAGACGACAGACGCCTCCGTCCTGGAGATCGCCGCAATGAGCGGTTTCGATAATCTCTCTTATTTTAACCGTATATTTAAAAGGAAATACGGACAGTCGCCGGGGAAGTGGCGCGGACAGGAACTCCCCGGCTGACAGGGTCCGGCTGAAAAGAAGGACAGGCGTTTCTCGCAGTTTTCATCGTATCTGAAAACTGTAAGAAAAGTGCCTGTCCCGTTTTTCCTCAAAAGACTGCTGTCACGAATGATAATATAACTCGATGGGGTCGATCGGATCAAAAGGATGCTCTTCCTCCATCTTCTTATTCCTTCCCCGGCGCTTCAGGAGCTCTCCGCTCTTATTGTATACCCAGAAGGAATAGACGAGCAGCTTGTTGACCTTGCCGATCTTCTCCTTCGTCGTCTTCTCATAGAGCACGCCGCCCGCCTTGAACGGCGTCTTCTTGTGGATCAGAGAGATCAGCTCCGTCTCACATGTCACCGGCTCCGGAAGGATCGTATATCCCCTTCCGACACAATCCGGCTTGTGGGAATCGCTCCCGCCCGTCATAACCTTCCCGTACTTCTTTGCCAGCTTGAGCGCTCCCGCATTGGATTCTGCAGATTCGCAGCTGTTGAACGCCTCCATGAAATCAAATCGCTTCACGATCTCCGGCGACTGGTAGAACCGGCGCGCATTCGTAAAGCTCATATACTTTTCCCCGCACGGATGTGCCGGGCCGAGCACTCCGCCGTTGCGGTGCACCAGATCCATGAGAACTGCCAGCGGCATTCCTCTCATCTCCAGCAGCCGTATCTTCACGCCCTCCGGCATGATCACGATGATATGTCCCGCGTCTCTTGTATCGTACTCGATTCCCTTCAGCACGACAAAATCCGTATGCTTCTTTCCTTTTATATTATTTTTCCAATAACGGTATCCGTTATACGTATCATGGTCCGTTATGACCATCCCCTGAAAGCCGTGCTTTTTGAGAATTGTAATATACTCTTCAAGACCTACTTTACTGTCAATGGACCCTTCCTTGACGTGACAGTGCATATCTATCTTCATAAGCAAGCCTCCTTTCAGTTTATTTCCACAGAGGATTTTCTGAAATTTATCTTTGCCTTTATTATAGCGCTTTGAAGTTTTTCTGACAACTTGAATCTGATTGACAAATTTATCCTACGAATGTAATATTAATAAAAAGACAGAGACCGGCATGCCCGGCTCTTCTGTCCAAGCCAGAAGCCCCGGGCTTCAGTCAGGAGGTTTGCCATGACAAGAAAACAGTATTTGAAAAAGAAAAGGAAAAGCACGCCCCGCCGCCGGGGATGGCTGATCCCGGTGATCATCGTGCTCGCCGTGCTTCTCTGCACGGGAATCGGTCTCTTCGCCTGGTGGATGCTGAGGAACCGCCCGGCGCCGGAAGATACCGTCAGGAACTACTTTTCCCTTCTCAGCGAAAAAAAATACGATGAGATGTACGCTCTGCTGAGCGAATCCTCGAAAGACTCGATCAGCGAGGAGGATTTTATCTCGCGGAACCAGAATATCTATGAAGGGATTGAAGCCTCGGATATTCAGATCACTCTTCCGGAAGAGGATTCCGGTTCTTCGAAAGCCACAGAGACTGTCACATACAGCACGTCAATGGATACCTCTGCCGGAGCCGTCTCCTTTGACAATCAGATGACTCTCGAGAAGAACAGCGGCGGCGAATACAGAGTCAACTGGGACTCCACTCTGATCTTCCCGTCTCTGCAGGACGACTATAAAGTGCGGGTCGAGACACAGACTGCAAAGCGCGGAAGCATCTATGACCGCAACGGCACCGCTCTCGCATCCCAGGGAACCGTATCTGAAGTAGGGCTTGTCCCCGGGAAAATGAACGCCTCACCGGAAGCAGACATCGCCCGGATCGCTGAGCTTCTCGGGATGAACGCGGAAGATATCACAACAAGCCTGAACGCATCTTATGTGCAGGACGACACCTTTGTTCCTCTGAAGCAGATATCCAAGAGCGACACAGAGACCGAGGCCCAGCTTCTCGAGATCCCGGGAATCCTGATCAACGACGCAGAAGCGCGCGTCTATCCGCTCGGCGCAGCAGCAGGACACCTGACCGGCTATGTCCAGTCTGTCACTGCCGAGGATCTGGAGGAAAAACAGGGCCAGGGCTACCATGCCAACAGCGTCATCGGGAAAGCCGGTCTCGAGCTTGCATATGAAGAGCAGCTCCGCGCTGTCGACGGAACCACGATCATCATTGCCGACGCAGAGGGAAATACAATAGAGACGCTCGCTTCACAGGAAGCGCAGAACGGCCAGGATGTCTACGTCACGATCGACGCCTCACTGCAGCAGACAGCATATGAACAGTTTGCGTCAGATCCCGGGACGGCCGCGGCAATGAATCCCAAGACCGGCGAGATCCTCGCCCTTGTAAGCACTCCCGGATATGACCCGAACGAGTTTATCATGGGCATGTCCGGCGAACGCTGGAATGAGCTGAGCACTGCTGCTGACGCCCCGCTTAACAACCGTTTCCAGAGCACCTGGGTGCCAGGCTCCACCTTTAAAGCGGTCACCGCTGCGATCGGCGTGGAGAGCGGCGGCATAAATCCGGATGAGAATATGGGATACGTTGGATTGAGCTGGCAGAAGGACGCCAGCTGGGGAAATTATTATGTGACCACTCTGACCGACTATGGCGATCAGGTAAATCTTGAAAATGCGCTTGTCTACTCTGACAATATTTATTTCGCGCGCGCCGCGCTGAATATCGGAGCAGAGACTATGACCAGCAAGTTTAAAGACATGGGATTCGATGAGGAAATTCCCTTTGAGATGAGCCTAAAGCCGTCCACCTATGATGATGACGGCAAGATTGATTCAGATATCCAGCTTGCAGATACCGGTTACGGGCAGGGGCAGCTCCTCGTCAATCCCGTCCATCTGCTTTCCATGTATTCCATGTTCGTAAACGACGGGAATATGATTCTCCCCACGCTGGCTTACCAGGATGGTTATACCGGACAGTTCTGGAAAGAACAGGTTATCTCATCCGCCGCTGCCGAAACTGTTAAAAATGACCTTATCCAGGTCATCGAGAATCCTTCCGGCACCGGAGCCTCGGCAAAGCTTGAAGGCATTACTATGCTCGGCAAGACCGGGACCGCCGAGCTCAAGGAAAGCCAGGATGACACAGACGGCATAGAACGCGGATGGTTTATATGCGAGACCGCTGATGATTCCGCCGCACCGATCGCAGTTGCAGGCATGGTAGAAGACGTCAAAGATAAGGGCGGGAGCAGTTATGTGACAGAAAAAGTCAGAAATATCGCTGCCGATTATTTAGGACAGTAATTCTCAATTTTCTCATATACATAATAAAACACACCTTCTCTGATATGATCTTTCACTGTATCGATCACATCAGAGAAGGTGTGTCATAAAACGGACTGACTCATCGCAGTTTCGCGCTGCTATTTTGTCTCTTCATCCTCATCATCCAAATAATAAAGATCGTCTGGATCATCGAGGTAATCTATTTCATCATCGTCATCCAGATATTCATACTCATCCGATCCTTTGTCTCTATCAAGATACTCATATCCGTCCGATTCCTCGTCTTCATCCAGATACTCATATCCGTCCGATTCTTCATCCTCGTCCAGATACTCGTATCCGTCCGACTCTCCGTCCTCATCCAGATACTCATATCCGCTCTGCTCTTCATCCTCATCCGGATACCCATATCCGTCCGATTCTTTTTCTTCATCCGGATCGTCTTCTTCATCGAAAAACTCTGTGACTTCCACGGACTCTTCCTCTTCTATGTACTCTGCATCATCCTCGCCCTCGTCGTCCATGAAAAGATCGCTGTCAAGGAACTGTGGTTCATCGGATTCTTCCTCCTTTTCCAGATCCTCGACAAGCGCACGCGCTTTCTCCACCTCATTTTCTGTAGAGTTTGCCTCCCGGATCTCTGCCGCTTTC
>CALWQS010000058.1 GCA_944383745.1 uncultured Mediterraneibacter sp.
AGGGGATGGCAAAAGCGGCTGATCTGTGCCTGACAAAGGAAGAGATCGACTATCTGGAAGAACCGTATGTGCCTCACGCATTGGTGGGCGTTATGGCGCAGAATACAGCAGAGCAGGCAAAGGAAAACATGTTATCAATGCGCAGATAAGTTAGGATGAAAGGCACGGATAAAAAGGAACCAAAACAGCCATACTGATATTGAGCGCTGATAACAGAGAAGGAAACGGAGGAACGATCATGTGCACCTGCATTACTTATGACAACGGCGGCTTCTATTTCGGACGCAGCCTGGATCTGGACGGTTCTTTCGGCGAGACAGTCACTGTGACCCCGCGAAATTTCAGCCTGCTTTTCCGCAGGGCAGGCAGGCTTGAGCGCCACTATGCCATGATCGGCATGGCGGCGGAGCAGGAGAGGTTTCCGCTCTATGCGGAGGCAGTCAACGAGAAGGGACTGTGCATGGCAGGTCTGAATTTTCCCGGAAATGCATATTATCAGAAGGCGTCGGGAGAGGGTCTGGAGCTGGCGTCTTTTGAGGTAATCCCATGGCTGCTGGGAAAGTATGCTTCTGCTGCGGAGGCCGCGGAAGCACTGAGAGAGATGCGGATCGTGGACCTGTCATTTTCAGAGCAGATGCCGCCGGCGCCTCTTCACTGGATGCTTGCGGACCGGGAGCGATGCATCGTTTTAGAGGCGGTCAGAGATGGGCTTAAAGTGCATGAGAATCCCTTCGGCGTGCTGACGAACAATCCTCCCTTTGAGTACCACAGGATGAATATGGATCATTATCTCAACCTGACGGCGGCAAGCCCGCAGAACCGATTCTCGGACCGCCTTGTCCTGAAGCCCTGTTCCCAGGGGCTGGGAGCGGCAGGGCTGCCGGGGGACGCCTCGTCGGCTTCCCGTTTTGTCAGGGCGGCGTTTTTGAAGTGGAACTCAGCGGCTCCCAAGGACGAGGCGTCCTGTGTATCTCAGTTTTTCCACATCCTGGATGGTGTGGCGATGGTGAGAGGGACAGTGATTACGGAAGAGGGGAAATACGACTACACGACGTACTCCTGCTGTGTGAACGCGCAGACCGGAGTCTATTATTACAAAACATACGACGACAGCAGGATCCGGGCGGCGAAGCTGCGTGAAACGGACCCTGAGGCAAAACGCCTGATCAAATGGAATCGTACAAAAGGGCAGAAGGCGGGAAGCCTTCCCGAGGTGTAACTGCACAAATCCGGCATTGGAATTTTGTGCAGTTTTCTTTGTGCTTTTCGTTGACGGATCACTGGAAACAGGATAAAGTAGATAGCACAGAAGATGGTTATGCATAAGAAGCGGCCGTTTATCAAAAGGGGATTTTATATCCCGTGATCTGCATATCTGTTTTGTCAAAAGATGTGCTTCTTTTATATCTATATCTTGAATCGGTCCCATATCGGGAAAGCTTCCGGATTGATACACAGAAAAATGAATATGGATTGCCGGGACTCCGTTTTCTGATGCGCTGGTCGGTTCCTTTACGCAGACGCCCGGCAGGAAAGGACAAGTGCTATGGAAAATGATTTGGGCTACAGGGAATTTTGTTCACAGTTTGACGCCTATTTTCGGCGGAACGAGAGGAATTTCGGGAACGGAACGGTGAGATACCGCTTTTTCCCAAAGGGATTCACAGCGGTCAGGGAGCCTGACATGGAGTTTGTCAGGGATACGAATATGAAGTATTACCATCTTGAATCCGACAGGCTGCAGGGAGATTTTGCGGTTCTTAAGAGTGGGAAAGGAGACTCTATCCAGACGACATACTGCTTCTCGGCGGAGAAGATGTACAGGCAGTACCAGAGATACGGATGGGGCAGAGTATGGGCGGCAGTGGAAGAAAATCTCAGATACTGCCGGCAGGAGGATATCGGGATCATCGGCCGTATGTCGGATTACCGGGCGGTGAAGGACCGCCTTGTCATCCGTCCGCTCTGTTATAAGAACATAATCAGGGAGGCAGGGAACTGCGTTTACCGCAGAGTTGAGGACATTGCGCTGGTGCTCTATCTTATGATTAAGGAGGATGAGAGCGGCTTCAGCACCGTCAAGATTCCGCGTGCTGTCTGTGAGAGGTGGGGAGAGAGTGTTGACGGGGTGATAGACGCGGCGCTCGTCAATACGCACTGCTCGGCGCTCCCGAGGCTGTATCTTTCGCCGCTGGACTGCATCAGGCCGCCCTATCAGAAGGGAGCGTTCATGGCGGCGGAGAGTACCGTGGGACCTCTGGAGCGCTGGGAGATCCCCACTGTTACGACGACGAAGCAGGTAAACGGAGCAGTCGCCATGTTCTATCCCGGAGTGAAGGAGCGGATCGCCGAGCTGTACGGGGACAGCTATTATGTCGTTTTTACCAGCATCCATGAGGCGAGGACGCACTGCAGGGGAGCGTTCTCTCCGAGGCTTATTCTGAGAAGCCTGAAGGAGACGAATCAGGCGTTTCCGGCGGAAGAGATGCTCTCCGAAAAAGTATTTTATTATGACAGAGAGAAAAAATCATTTGCGGCATTAGTGCTGTGACGGATAAATGCTGTAAAGCAATAAATTGTTTTACATCCCCTCAGTTTTGTTATATACTGGATAGACAGCGGTGCTATACTGCCGGAGCAGAGACCGCGCAGATTTCCTGCGAGGATCAGACTGCTGTCTATCATAAGAAATGAGAGGATAAACATATGGAAATCTTTCGCGCTGTCTTTAACTTACTGTGGGGTGATATCATCAATATCCCACTGCCCGGAGGCAGCAGCCTGGGGCTTTCGCTTCTGGTGCTGATTCTGGTGCCGGCGGGAATCTACTTTACGATACGGACAAGGTTTCTCCCGTTCCGGCTCTTCCCGGAGATGATTAAGGTGACATTGGAAAACAATAAGAAGACGGACCGGGAAGGAATCTCCGGCGTACAGGCGCTGATCGTTTCAACGGCCTGCCGTGTGGGAATGGGCAATCTGGTCGGCGTGGTCGCCGCCATCTCTGCCGGCGGTGCGGGCGCTGTGTTTTGGATGTGGGTGATCGCCCTTGTCGGCTCGTCGACAGCGTTCATTGAGGCGACGCTGGCGCAGATCTACAAGGAGAAGGATCCGCTGTACGGCGGATACCGGGGCGGTCCGGCTTATTATATCCACCAGCTTTTTATCAAAAAGAACAGCCTGCGAAGGCATTCTTTACTGGCAGTGCTTTTCGCTCTGTCCGGACTGATCTGCTGGTGCGGCATCAGCCAGGTGATCGGGAACTCGGTTTCTTCATCTTTTGAGAATGCATTCCATGTGCCTCCGATCTATTCCACAGTCGTGCTGGTGGCAATCGCAGCAGTCATTGTCCTGAGGAAGAATGCGACTGTGAAGGTGCTGGACATTATGGTGCCGATTATGGCAGCGTTCTACTTTTTTATTACGATCTTTATTATCGTAAAGAATGCCGGACAGCTTCCGGCAGTGTTTGAACGGATTTTTGCGGAGGCGTTCGGCTTCCGCCAGGTTGCAGGGGGCGGAATCGGCGCTGTCATTATGAACGGAGTAAAACGAGGCCTTTTCTCCAACGAGGCGGGCTCAGGCTCCGCGCCCTGCGCGGCGGCAGCGGCGGACATCAGCCATCCGGCGAAGGAGGGGCTGCTCCAGGCGCTGGGCGTGTTCATCGATACACTGGTAATCTGCAGCTGTTCGGCTATGATCATGCTGCTGACGCCGGAGAGCATGACAAAGGGACTGGAGGGAATGGATCTCCTCCAGACCGCTATGCAGTACCATCTCGGGGAGTTCGGCGTGATCTTTATTGCGGTGATCCTTTTCCTGTTCAGCTTCTCCACGTTTTTGGGCATCCTGTTCTATGCCAGATCGAATGTGTCGTATCTCTTCGGGGACAACTGGACGTCGCAGACGCTGTACAAGGTGCTGGCGCTTGTCATGCTGTTTGTCGGCGGGCTTGCCGCATATCAGTTCGTGTGGGATCTCGGAGACCTGGGCGTGGGGCTGATGACAGTGTTCAATATGATTGCACTGTTCCCGCTGGCGCCGAAGGCGCTCGCGTCATTGAAGGATTACGAGAAGAATGAGATGAAAAAAAGGAAATAGAGAAAATGGAAATAGAAAAACGGTCCTGATTTCAGGGCCGTTTTTCTATGATAACAAGTTATTGGAGAACCTGCTTCACATAATGTCTTTGGTATACAGTGCTTTTTGAAGAACTCAGATCCCTTTGCGGAACAGCCAGAAGGAATAGATACACGGAACCACGGCGCACAGGAAAAGGATAACGAATACAACAATAAGCGTACCGTTTTCTCCGAGCAGATTCCCGCTGAAGCCGCCCAGGATCATGATGATCCCGCCGATTATAAAAAGCCTGCCGCCAAACCGGTGCGTGCGGTTCCAGTTCTCCGCGCTGTTCAGTGTCCACGGGATCTTTATGCCGACAGTGTAGTTCTGCTGAAGCTTCGGCATATAATTGCCAAGCACGATAAATAAGATTCCTATGAGGACAAAGCAGATCACACTCACATTGACGCCTGCGCCCATAGCGGTGAGAAAAACCGTTCCGTTCATGATCAGCGAGGTGACCGGCACAATCCAGAATACGAGCATGAGAGGCTTTTTGTGGATATTTTTCCGCCGCGGGTCATTTAATGTGAACAGTACCGCAAACAGATGGATCGCCGTGAGGATCAAGGGAAGCCCGATTATGGCGAAGGGTTTGCCTGACCATCCGTCGGCCTGACCGTCTGCGCCCCAGTGAGTTGCGATCGTATCAGGGAGCTGGTTCCAGAGGATCAGCCCGATGACGATGGGGAGGAGTGTAATCAGAGTTGTAGCAATGATCAGTTTTCTGTATTCTTTCATAGTTTAAACATCTCCTTTCAGATCTGACAGCCATACCATGAGCTCTTCCAATACTGTCAGGTTCAGTTCATAAAAGATAAAATTCTTTTCCCGCGTCTCGCGGATCAAATCTGCTTTTTTTAAAATTTTCAGATGATAGGACACGGTAGCCTGGGTCATGTCAAAGTGACCTGCGATCTCGCCGGCGGACAGACGCCCGTTTTTCAGCAGTTCAAGTATTTTCCGTCTTGCAGGATCTGACAGTGCCTTAAAAGTTTCGGCAAAACTCAATAGACCACTTCCTTTCAGAAAACAGAGTTTAGAAATATTTCTAAATACTTTTTAGCACGGGAGAAACAGAAAGTCAATAAGTATTTAGAAAAAGATCTAAATACCTGCACACATCTGATTACAGTTCACACCGTACTCAGGAACAGGGGACTGCGCTCCGCGTCTGTATTCTGTCGGTGTACATCCGAAGCATTCGCGGAACAGTTTGGAAAAATAGCTGAGATGCCCGAATCCGCAGACAGTCGCGGCCTCTGTCACACTGAGTCCGTCCTCCAGCAGGCGCCGGCTGACCTGCAGAGTTGTAATGGACGATCTCGGAGACGTCCTTCATAATGTCATGTTTTGTCTTAGCCATAGCACAGTCTTCTTTCGTAAATAGTATGAGAATTAATCCTGTGCGGAAATCCGCAGGTCAATCTTGCGATGATGATACGATTTTTGTAGTAAACGGAGAAAATTGTGATAGAAATCTCCTTCTTCAAATACTATTATGTTATTATCTGGGGGGCAAGAAGAATAGAAAGGGGACATCAATATGAATAACATTGAGAGAAGAGACAGGCAAATGGCGTACATCTCCGATGACGCCGTGATGGAGGAACAGAAGGTCTGCCGCAGGATACTTCAGCGGCTGAACACCGCGGACAGAGCGGATTTTGAGGAGATCGGGCGGATCGTGAAGGAACTGCTGGGAAAATCTGAGGATGCATTTATCAACCCGCCGTTCTACTGCGATTATGGCTCGCACATCGAAGTCGGAAAGAATTTTTTCGCGAACTATAACTGCACCATCATCGATGTAGCGAAAGTGAAGATCGGGGACAACTGCCAGATGGCGCCCAATGTCGCGATCTATACGGCGGGACATCCCATCCATCCGACGGCGAGAAATTCGATGTACGAGTACGGGATCAGCGTCACGATCGGCGATAATGTGTGGATCGGCGGGAATACGGTGATCATGCCCGGCGTACACATCGGGAGCAACACAGTGATCGGCGCGGGAAGCGTCGTGACAAAGGATATTCCGGACTGGTCGGTGGCAGTCGGCAATCCGTGCAGGGTCATAAAGAAGATCACGGAAGAGGATAAGAGGTACTATTATAAAGACAGGGAGTTCGACAGCGAGGCTTGGGAAGTGATCTCTAAGCTGTAAGAGAGGCAGAGCGGACTGAGGCATGGAAAGCAGAGCGCCCTGTCCGCAGCATTGGAAAACATTACCGATACTTTCTTTCATTTATCGATGCTATAATGCGGACAAATCGATAAAGGAGGATAGTAGCATATGAGAAAAAGATGGACAGGCTTTCTTGCAGCATTGTCGATACTTATAAGTGTATGCCTGCCCGCGATTTTAAGCGCAGATGCATTGGCAGGAGGGGCGGAAAAGGCGGTCTTGACGATTTATTATTATGCTGCGGGGACGCAGAGCAGGATGGTGTCAGCGCCGTATCAGGCGGAGCTGGAAAGGGGGAGCAGTTACCGGGTGGAAAGCCCGTCGGCGGAACCGTTTGTCCTGGCGGATCCCGGGCAGGCCGTCGTGGAAGGGGTACTTGAGGAAGATACCCGGATCCAGGTCTATTATGATGACGGCAGGACAGCGGCGGATTATACGGTGGTCTACATTGGGAGAGACGGGGAAAATGAGACGGTCCTGGCAAGAGAGACGTTCCGCGCTCCGGCGGGGGAGACGGTAAATGCAGAGCACAGAGACTTTGAGAATTTTGGAAAAGAAGAAGGGCAGGATATGACGCTGCTCGTCACTGCGGACGGCAGGGCGGAAAAGAAGATCTATTATACCAGATTATTCTACGACCGCATCGTCTTCCGGACAGAGGGTACATATATCGCTCCCATATACGGATGGGCAGGACAGGATATCAGCAGCGAGACCGGGAGGATTGAAGACCCTGTCCGGCAGGGCTATATTTTCAAGGGATGGGACAGAGAGATCCCGGACGTGATGCCGGAAGGCGAGTACATGGTCAATGCCGTGTGGGAGCCGGGAGAGAGCCGGTATACTGTCCTGCGCTGGATGGAGAATGCAGAGGACGACGGCTATACGCTGCTCGGAGAGACGGAAGTCAGGACGGCGCGGACGGGAAGCGTGGCGACTGCTTCGCAGGAGGATATCGACAGAGCGGGGATGATGGCGGACTGGTTCCCGGATTCGGACTACTACAAAGAGTATTATGGATTCGACTACGCCCGGTGCGATGATGCGGAGGTGACTCCTGACGGCAGGGCAGTGCTGAACCTCTATTATGACAGGGAGATATGGACGGTCAATCTCCACGAGGAGGCGAGGCATGAGTCAGGGACAAGTGATTCTCTTCTGCCGAATGACGATATATGGTATACGGCTCAGGGAAAATACGGCGCGCCCCTTCCGGATGATTTCCCGACGATGGAGGAGATGGAAGCGTATTACATGGGCAGGACACAGTTCCGGGATGTGCAGTTTCTTGGCGTCCGGGATGAATTTGAGGCAGTCAGCAGACATCTGGACACCTTTTATTTCCAGGATCTTGCGGCGGGAAACCACACCTTTGACGCATATCCGTGGCTGGAGCATGATTCTTATCCCGTCTATGTGACTTATCTGAAGGAGAGGGCGGACGGGACATTCCGGAAGGTCCGCATGGAGACTGTGCAGATCGAGAAGGATCCGGCGGTGTTCGGCGCAGAGATCACAGTTCTTCATCCGAAAGGTCTGACCTGCGAAGGAGGATGGTATACGACAGGAAACTCCGCAGCGGAGTGTGAACAGAAAGAGAAGATCCCGATCCGTACGGAGCAGATACAGACGGATGGAAAGTGTGTGTTTCAAAATGCGGGGACACATCTGTATGTATATATGAAGCGCAGCGTATTTACGCTGAACTATATAGACAGCAGGAGTGACGGCGAAAATGTAGTCTACAGGACAGAAGATGCGGCATATAGAGACGAGGTAAGACTCGATTATGACCCGGTACAGGATGCAGAGCATGAAGGGGATCGGTTCACGGGCTGGTATCTCAGCCCTGCGCTGACGGATTCCGCAGATCCGCTCACCACAATCCGCATGCCCGCAGAGGATGTAACGGTATACGCGGGCTGGCATCCGAAGGAGTGGACGGTGCGGTTCGATACTCTGGACGGCATGGCAGTGCAGCAGGAGCAGGCCGTTTCAGATGGCATGAAGGCGGATATGCCGGAAGAGCCGAAGCGGGAGGGATATCTTTTCCTGGGATGGTTCTCTGCTCCGGGAGAGCGGGACGTCCGGCAGTCCTGGGATTTTCAGCATCCGGTAAACAATGATGTAACGCTGTATGCGGGCTGGTATCCGGTCAAGGATGCGGAGTATACTGTGAGGCATATAACAGAAGGTGAACAGACTCCGTTTTATGAGGAGACAGGCACGGGAAAATATGGCGACACGCTCTTTGTGCGCCCGCTCCATGCGCTGGATGAGGGATACCCGTCGGATGTGTATCTGGAAAGCGGATCTGAAGGGGAGACGATCACATTGGAAGAGGGAGGAACTAATGTGATCACCATCACATACAGGGAAGCGGAGCCTGTGACTGACAAGGGGGACGCCCCGGAAGCGGAGGCGGAGGAAAAGCCGGCTGGAGAGGGCGCGGCTGAGCCTGACAGCGGCGGCGAAGAAACAGAGGAAACTCCTGAAAGCGATAGAAAAGCGCCGTATACCGGAGACCGGGCAGGAATATCGATTGTAATTCAGGCTGTGGCGGCTCTGCTTATCGGGCTGACAGCGGCGCGTGCGTTTACTGCACTCTTTCCGACGGATTATTGACAATGCTGTGAAATACATATACTATCAAAATAGGCAGATCTGGTTATAGTTTTTTCGGGAGGAGGGATGAGCGCAATGAAAAAATATTATTAAGAGTTTACGGTCTGCTCTTATGCACTGCTATGTGTATTGGCGCCGTTTCATGTACAAGGGATGAGGAAGTACCGAAAATGGAAGCGTCGGAACTGGATGATTTTATAACTTATGATGGGAATGTAATGACAGCGACGCCGGAAGGGTACTATGTGATTCAGAAAGACTTTTTGTATTATATTTCTCCGGACTTCCAGAGCAGCACGATTGTATGCAGCAAACCCGATTGTATCCACGATGAGCTGAATCTAGAAAATGAATATGAATATACGGAATGCGACGCTTTTTATCTGTTTTCTGGAGGGATTGACTATTGTGACGGGTATTTATATATACAGGCCTCTCCGGATGGGAGAACAGGTGCTGTTTACAGAACCTCGCTTGATGGAAGCGAGAGGACGCTTTGGTATGAGAATGAAGGAGAAAACATAATAAATTTCAGTATCTATAAAGGATATGCCTATCTTGCACAGGAGACATATACCACAGAGGGAAAGGCACATGCGATTTTAAGATTCCCTGTCAATGACCCGGATAAAGAAGAAGTCCTATTTGAGACAGAGGAATATCAGGACGCTTCCATAAACAGAATGCGGTTCTATGACGGGTACTGCTATTTTTACCTGTTCAGCCCTGCTGTAAGAGAAGATGAGGGAAGCTCTGTCCATTTAAAAATCAACCTGGAAGACGGCAGGACAGAACAGCTCTACGAGACGTCCAACTGTCGGCTGGAGTGGGATGACTATGGGATTTTGACAGAAGTTAAGGAATATATTTCGTATAATCCGATGCAGTGGACGAGCAAATATTTTCACGTCCTTCCTGATTCCGGTGAAAAAGTCCAGCTTACAGAGGAGGACTTTCAATCGATCGGGACGAATGACATGCTCTATAATATGGATGATAAGTATATTTATTTTGGAACGATTAATATGGGAGTGGATGCACTGCCGGAAGAAGAACAGGTGCTTACCGTTTATGACTACGAAGGAAATATAAAGGCGAAGATACCGGCGGGAGATTTTGGAAATTACTATTTCGTACTTCCCGGAACAGACGAGTATTTGTTTATTACGAAAATGAACACGGACGGATCAGACGCATACTTTTATGCGGATAAGTCAGAGTTTGACGGCGGCACTGTGGAAGCCCATGAAATCAATTTTGCAGGTATCAGGTGATGAAAAGATGAGTATCAAGAATATTTTGTTTGACCTGGACGGAACGCTTCTGCCCATGGTCCAGGATGAATTTGTCAGATTTTATATGCCGCTCCTGGCAAAGTCCTATATCTCGGCGGGGATCGAGGTGGAGCCGAAAGCATTCATCGGCTCTGTGTGGAAGGGCTATGAGGCGATGGTGAAGAACGACGGCAGCAGGACGAACCGGGAGGCATTCTGGAGTTTTATGGAAGGAAGCCTTCCGACTTCGATGGAAGAGTCGGAGGCGCTGGCGGTGAGATTCTATGATACGGACTTCAACCAGGCGGTTCAGGCGACCAGCCCGTCGCCCTTTGCCGATATGGCGGTCAAGGCGGCGAAGTGCAGGGGGATCGGCACATTTCTCGCCACGAACCCGGTGTTCCCGCGCTGTGCGACCATGAACCGTATCCGCTGGGCAGGGCTTGACGCGGATGATTTCGGACTGATCACCACATATGAAGACTGCTCCTACTGTAAGCCGAACATTGAGTATTTCCGGACAATCCTTGAAGAGCTGTCGCTTGACCCGTCGGAATGCCTGATGGTGGGAAACGACGTTGAGGAGGACCTGGTCGTCCGTGATCTCGGGGTAAAGACCTATCTTGTGACAGATACGATGGAGAACAAGAAAAGGCTCCCGGTCCGGACGGATTACAAGGGAAGCCTGAAGGAACTGGCGGACTTTATCCGGGCGCTCCCGGAGTGTTAAAAAAATGCGTTAAAAAGAAAAGCGGTGATTTTTGACATGTCTGTCTCTCTCTGCTAAAATACCTGTGGATGGCGAAGCCATATCCATATCGGGCAGTTCTGTACGATCTTCAGGGGCTGCCCGCTGTATGACAGGAGGAGATAACATGAAAAAGATCATATCACTTATTACAGCGCTCATGCTCTCCGCAGCGCTTCTCGCAGGGTGCGGCAGCACAGGCAGCGGCAGCGCGGACCAGACAGACACGCAGGAGAACAGCGGGACGCAGACACAGGCGGAACCGGTGGACGTCAATGTGATGGCGCTCAAAGGCCCCACAGCCATGGGGATGGTAAAGCTCATGGACGACGCGGACTCTGGCAATGTGGATACAGAGAACTACAGCTTTGGGATCGCGGCTTCCGCGGATGAAGTGACGCCGAAGCTGATCCAGGGGGAAGCGGATATCGCCGCAGTTCCGGCGAACCTTGCGTCAGTCCTGTACAATAAGACAGAGGGACAGATCCAGGTGCTGGCGGTGAACACGCTGGGCGTGCTCTATATCGTGGAGAACGGGGATTCTATCCAGTCTGTCTCAGATCTTGCAGGCAGGACGATCTACGCCAGCGGAAAAGGCTCCACACCGGAGTATGCGCTCAACTTTATTCTGGAAAAGAACGGACTCACACCGGGGACAGACGTGACGGTGGAGTGGAAGAGCGAGCATTCGGAATGTGTCAGCGCGCTTGCCCAGGACCCGGAGGGGATCGCGATGCTCCCGCAGCCTTTTGTGACGACCGCCCAGGCGAAGAACCCGAATCTCAAGACCGCTCTTGACCTGACGGAAGAGTGGGACAAGGTGATGGAGAACGAGGAGACGAAGAGCAGCCTGCTGACAGGCGTGGTTGTCGTGAGAAAGGAGTTCGCAGAGGAGAATCCGGAGGCTGTGGAGGACTTCATGGAACGGTATGCAGATTCTGTGGAGTATGTCAACGACAATGTGGAAGAAGCGGCAGAGCTGGTAGGAAACTATGACATCGTCGCCGCGGATGTGGCGGTCAAGGCGATACCGGAGTGCAACATCGTCTGCATCACGGGAGAGGATATGAAAGAACAGCTTTCCGGATATCTTACGGTCCTCAAGGACGCAAATCCGGAATCAATAGGAGGAGAACTGCCGGGTGATGACTTCTACTATATCCAGTAAGAGAAAAAAATCAAACATCAAGCTATGGGCTGCCGCGGTCTGGCTGATCGTCTGGCAGGCGGCGAGTATGTGGATCGGACAGGAGATACTGCTGGTATCTCCTGTTGCTGTCCTAAGGAAGCTTTTTGAGCTGGTGCAGACCGCATCTTTCTGGCAGTCTCTTGCCTGCTCGTTTCTGAGAATCCTGTCAGGCTTTCTGCTGGGGATGATCAGCGGCGTGCTGCTTGCAGCGGCTGCGTCGGCGTCCCGGAGGATCGATGAGCTGCTGGAGCCCTTTGTGCAGACGGTCAAGTCGATCCCGGTGGCGTCTTTCATCATCCTGGTGCTAATCTGGGTCTCGCCGGAGAACCTGTCGGTGATCATTTCCCTGCTCATGGTATTCCCGGTGATTTATACGAATGTGAAGGACGGCATCCGCAGCATGGACAGGAACCTGACGGAGATGGCGGAGCTGTTCGCAGTGCCGCTGCCTCTCAGGATCCGGTATATTTATGCCTCCCAGATCCTGCCCTTTTTCCGCGCGGGATGCTCGCTGGCGCTGGGGCTGTGCTGGAAGTCAGGCATCGCGGCAGAGGTGATCGGGCTGCCGGAGAATACGATCGGAGAGAATCTGTACAATGCCAAGATTTACCTGAATACGCCGGATCTGTTCGCGTGGACGCTTGTGATCGTTGTGGTCAGCGTTCTCTTTGAACGGATCTTCTTAAGACTGGTCGATCTCGGCGTGAGGCGTGTGGAAAGGATGGGATGAGATGGAGATAAGGATCAGCGGACTGCGGAAATCTTATGGAGGGCACAGCGTGCTTGAGGACTTTCATGCAGTGATTCCATCGGGGAAGACGACCTGCATCATGGGACCTTCCGGCTGCGGGAAGACGACGCTTCTGCGGATACTGATGGGGCTGGAGAAGGCGGACGGCGGCGTCGCGGAGGGAATACCGGAAAAGAAGAGCGCGGTGTTCCAGGAGGACAGGCTCTGCGGCAGCCTGAGCGGGAAGACGAATATCCGTCTCGTATGTCCCGGGCGGGATGTGGCTGAGGTCGAAGAGGGCATGAGGACGCTCGGCCTGCAGGAGAGCATGGACCAGCCGGTGAGGGAGTATTCCGGGGGAATGCGCCGGAGGACGGCGGTGCTGCGGGCGCTCTGTGCGGACTGGGAGATCCTGTTCCTGGATGAACCGCTGAAAGGGCTGGATGATGAGATGAAAAAGGTGACCGCCGGGTATATCCGCAGGCAGGCGGAAGGAAAGACGGTTGTCTGTGTGACACATGACCGGGAGGACATTGAACTGCTCGGCGCGGATCAGGTGATCCGCATATATTAACAGGTGGATGAACAATTCCCCATGCGGCAGCTCGAATCCGCTGCTGCGCAGCTCCTTCTCGCTGTATGGCGTTCGCCATATGTCGAAAAACCTCTCAACCGCCTTGTGCAAGCCAGCTTGCAACGGC
>CALWQS010000059.1 GCA_944383745.1 uncultured Mediterraneibacter sp.
GAAATCCCTGTCAAAATCAAACCAGTCATCATCAAATAAGTTCTCTCCAAAAATACTCGGCATTAACATAAGTCATTGCTCCTTCCATTATTGAAACATTAGAATCTTCCTTTGTTCTAGTTGCACTATAGCACCTATTATCAGCACTGTCAAGAAGAGAGTGCCAGTTTTTTATTTTTTACAGAATCGGCTGCAGACACTTTACAATCTCTTCAATCGTCCTCACAAATGTCTCTGTATCCGCCTCAGGGTTATTCTGGTATGCGTGGTATGCCCCCTGTATACAGTATGACAGGATGATATTTTTCTCAACATCCTTTTCGTATTCGGGATTTTTCCGAAAGATCACCTTCTTCAGTTCCCGGTCCAGCTGGTTCGCCAGATGATTCTGCTCCTTCCCCGAAAACAGAATCCGGATCAGCGATACCTGGGACAGGAACGCCAGGCAGATCGCCCGTGTAAATCCTGCTGTATTATCAAAAAATTCGTCCTTCAGATCTTTGATGCTGTCGATGATCGACAGGACCGTCTCTCTCTCTATCGCCTCTGACAGGGCATAAATATCCGCATAATGGGAATAGAATGTAGATTTATTGATGCGCGCTTCCGCGCACAGCTCCTTCACCGAAATCTTCTCCAGCGGCTTTTTTGCGCGAAGTTCTATGAAGGCATTCTTAATCGCTTTCTCTGTTTTTTCTATTCTCAGATCCATCTGTATCCTCCCTCAAAACATTTTCATTCCCCGACCTCCTCCTGCGGATGCCGGAGACGAAGAGCACATGGATTCGGAGATATATTTTGTCAGCTGAAACTGACCCGAATCCCGCGCCAAGACTTGCGGGCAAGCTTTGAATTTAACCGACATTCTGCTCGAAAAGTTGCTTTTCCAACACATCGTCTATATTGTCGGTGGACATCATTTCCTTTCAAGTTTATTCTTATTATACGATAAAAAAACAACTGCTGTCTATTATTTTAATCAGGAGGCTGACTATGGATTTTTACGGATTCTACACAGGAAAAGTTTTCGATGCATACAAATATCTCGGCGCACATGTGACAGATACCGGCGTGACATTCCGCACCTTCGCCCCGTCCGCGTCGAAGATCTCAGTCATCGGAGAATTTAATGAATGGGAAGAAAGCCCTATGGAGAAGGTCCACGACGGGAATTTCTGGGAGTTCACGGCCGCGGACGCCGAACCCGGCATGATGTACAAGTACCGGATCTATGATAAATCCGGACAGTTCATCGACCACTGCGATCCATACGGATACGGGATGGAACTGCGCCCGAATACGGCGTCCATTATCCGGGCAATGGACAGCTTCCGCTTCCGCGACTCGGCATGGATGAAAAAGCGCACCAGCCGCCTCACAGAACCTTTGAACATCTACGAGATACACTTCGGCTCCTTCCGCAAGCCTTCCGATGAACCGGATGCGTGGTATAACTATGAAGAAATGGCGGACATCCTGATTCCTTACCTGAAGGACAACGGCTACAATTATCTGGAGATCATGCCGCTCACAGAATACCCCAGTGATGAATCCTGGGGATACCAGGGAACCGGTTTCTTCAGCCCCACTTCCAGATACGGGACGGCGGATCAGCTGAAGGCATTCGTCGACGCCTGCCACCGGAACGGCATCGGCGTCATTCTGGATTTCGTACCCGTACATTTCGCGGTAGATTACTATGCCCTGGCAAATTACGACGGCACGGCGCTGTATGAATATCCCCACGCAGCAGTCGGGCAGAGCGAGTGGGGAAGCTGCAACTTCATGCACTCACGGGGAGAGGTGAGAAGCTTTCTCCAGTCCGCCGCCAACTACTGGCTCACAGAATTTCACATGGACGGGCTCCGGATGGACGCCATCAGCCGCGCCATCTACTGGCAGGGGACGCCCGAGAGAGGCGTCAATTCCAACGCGGTAGAGTTTCTGAAAAATATGAACCGGGGTCTCAAGAAGCTCCACCCTTCCGCCATCCTCGCCGCCGAAGACTCCACCAGCTTCCCGGGCGTCACCGAATCCCCGGAGAACGGCGGGCTTGGCTTCGACTATAAGTGGGACATGGGGTGGATGAACGATACGCTTGACTATTTCCGCACAGATCCGCTGTTCCGCGGCGGCTGCTATCACAAGCTTACCTTCTCTATGGCATACTACTACGACTCCAACTACCTGCTTCCGCTCTCCCACGATGAGGTCGTCCACGGAAAGGCGACTATCCTCCAGAAAATGTTCGGAGATTATGAGATGAAGTTTCCCCAGGCGCGTGCCTTCTATATGTATATGTATGCCCACCCGGGAAAGAAGCTTAATTTCATGGGAAATGAGATCGGTCATTTCCGTGAGTGGGATGAGAAAAGGGAACAGGACTGGGGGCTGCTGGACTATCCGGTGCACCAGGATTTCCACCGCTTTATGACAGACCTGAACCATTTCTATCTGGCTCATCCGGCATTCTTTGAAAAAGACTATGACGGGGATGGTTTCCGGTGGCTGGACTGCCATGCAGAAGAACAGTGCATCTACGCCTTTGAGCGTGCCGGGAAAAAGGAACGGATCGCTGCGGTCTTTAACTTCTCCGGCATAGAGCAGGCAGATTATAAACTAGAAATCCCGGATGCTGCGGGACTTCGCAGGATCTTCACAAGCGAAAGGCTGGGATACGGCGGCAGCGTATCCGATGTCGAAAAACTGCTGAAACCGGAAAAAGGCGTGTTTGAATTTACTCTGGCGCCATTCTCCGCGGAATATTATCTGATCGCGAAAGGCAGGTGAAGCCTGACAGCGCCCGTCTTATCTGAAAAGGAGCATATCACACCGCCCGATGGTGTTGATATGCTCCTTTTTCTGTTCATTTTCCTCATTTTGCCTGTTCTGTTTCCATCTCCGCCATTACTCCCCGTCATCCCCCGCAGACTGGCCTTTTAAGAATCCTTTTCTCTCCGCTGCCGCGTCGATCAGCTCCTTTGCCTCTTCAAACGCCGCCGGCAGGTAATCTTCCGTCCATTCTTTCCCGGCTTTCTCCTGCTTCTTGATCTCATCCCACTTCGTCAGCACTTCGCCCGAATCAGAGACAACCGTCTCCCCGAACACATGAGGATGCCGGCGGATCATCTTGTCGATGATCGTCTGGATCACGTCGTCCATGGTAAAATATCCCTCTTCCTCCGCGATCCGCGCGTGCATCACCACCTGCATGAGCAGGTCTCCCAGCTCCTCCTTCAGATTGTCCGGGTCCCCGGTCTGATCCAGGATATTGATCCCGCAGATCACCTCCGCCGCTTCCTCAATGCACGTCTTCTTCAGGCTCATATGCGTCTGCTCGCGGTCCCACGGGCATCCGTCCGGCGCCCGCAGACAGGCGATAATATTCTCAAACTCCTCAAATTTTGTCATCCTGCCAGTCTCTCCTTTATCTGTTATGTCTGTGACGGTTTTCCTGCCCGCCTTCGTGCTCCTCTGAATGATGTCCGTCCTCTCCTCCCGTATCATCCGACACGCCCGTGCTGTCCGGCACATCCGTATTTTCATCAGAAGACTCTCTGCCCTCTCCCGAGAGCGAATCGATCAAGTCCTGGATCTCCCGCATGGAAAGATCTCTTATGTCATCCGGGGTTATGTCCGGCTCCAGCCCTCTCAGCTCAAGATATGCCCGATACTTTCCGAAAGACAGCCCGGCCTCATGAGCGTCATGCATCTCCCCCGTGCTGCCGGAGTGACAGCTGACACTGCTGTGGGAAGACGTGCAGTTCTCCACATGCTCCAGCATCTCGCTGTTCTTTGCCTCATTGTCGCACACGACAGTAACCGACAGAAGGGCATCGCCCGCCAGATAGTCCTCCACGCTCTGGTCCGAGAGGATCTCCTCCAGAGCGTCGTCGTAATCCATATATTTAATATCCAGACGCTCCGCCAGCCTGACTCCGTCATCGTTAAATCCTTCCACTGATACGATCCGGTCGAAACGGTTGACTCCCAGTTCCAGTGAGGGATTGATATCGATGCTGATATAAGCAGTCGGCGCCAGATACAGCCAGGAACCTCCGCCAAGAGCGATGAGAAAAAGGAAGGCTGCCGCCGCTGCCGCACGAACCGGAACCGTCCAAAGCGTCCGATTTCTCCGATAAACTTTTCTCCGGAGGTATTCTTTTGTGTGTTCTTTCAATTCCTTCTCCGCGCGGACATCGTCGAAGGCTTCTCTGATCCGGTTACTCATCGTCAATCACCCCCTCCAGCTTTGTTTTCAGGAGCTGTCTGGCTCGCGCCAGAAGTGTATATACTGTATTTGGATTTTTCTTCAGAATCCTGCCGATCTCCGGGGCGGTATACCCTTCGTAGTAATGCAGATACACCACATCCCGAAACCGGGCAGGCAGTTCCAGCACGGCCTCCAGTATGTCCGAGTGATCTTCCGGCATATCCTGGGGCCTTTCGATCAGCTGGTCCAGTGATACTGTCCTGCTTCGGAAAAAGCTTTTCAACAGATCCCTGCAGGCGTTGACCGTAACCCGAATGATCCATGCCTTCTCGTGTTCCTGACTGTCAAAGGGTTCAGAACGGAGGACATACTTCAGAAACACTGTCTGAAATATATCCTCCGAGTCCTCATAATTCTTCAGATGGATCATGCAGATCCGGCGGACCAGGTCCGCATACTGCTCGACGGCCCTGCCGGCTTCTTCCTCACTCTTCATAGACTTTCCCCGTTTCCGTCAGTCTCGGCTTCTCAGCCATATTTTCTCCCACGGCAGATATCCCGGATGCACTTACCGCCTGCCTTTGCCGGCCTTACCTGCAGCCATGGCCATGTCCGTACCCATGGGCGGATCCATTTCCGCTGCCGGACGAATGATGCCATCCGTTGCCGCAGACGCCAGATCCATATGCCGCATCCGCCGTACCGGAGACAATCTCCCGATAATCGCAGACGCCGTCCCCGTCCGAATCTCCGCGGCAGTTTCCATCTTCATAATAAACGCAGTTCCCATCTGTAGTTTTATAAATCTGCTCCTGCGTTCTGTCTCTATCCTGCACTGCGGAACCACTCTCCGCCTGTCCCATGCCGACTGCAGATACTGTTGCCCCTCCGAGCGCGATAACCAATACCGCTGTCAGGATTCCTGCTGTAATCTTCTTCATATCGATTCCTCCTCTTATTCTATACCACACAGCAGACTGTGTACACCTGTATTTTACTGTTTCACTATTAATACGATTCAGAGGCAAGAACCCTTTCACCGATTTTTAAAATTTCATTTTTTAAATTTTTTCTAAACTCTATTGCACTGTCTGCGCTCCTGTGATACTCTTGTTGAACCGGGACAGCCTTCTGTCTGTCTCATGTATCAATGTCAATGTACCGCATCGGTACTTCTCACGTTTCGGTGCCTGCACTCCAGGCGCACCCCGACAGTGAACAATGTAATAATGCAGGAAATGGGGGATATGCCTTTGCCTCAGTTTTGTAATGTGCTAAAATAATCATATAGGGCTGACTCAATTGTTTCCTGTATTCACCACACCGACAGGAAAGGAGAACACTTATGGAATCAACTAACCTCAGCCCAAAAAGAAACCGCTGCACCGACGACAAATTTATTATGATTCCCACCGTGGACGTATGCTTCAAAAATTTAATGCATAATGCAAAAGTGCGTAAGGGATTTCTCGCCGCACTCTTAAAAGTCGATCCGGAAACAATCACTGAAACAACTTTGCTGCCGACTATACTCCGCCAGGATTATCCCGATGACAAACTCGGAGTTCTCGATGTCCGCGTCTTATTAAAAGACGGACGGCAGTTCGATATAGAAATGCAGGTAGCTTACTTCGAATATTGGGATGCAAGGATTCTTTTCTATCTCAGCAAAATTTTTACGGATCAGCTGAAGAGAGGCGAGCCTTATGAAAATCTAAAAAAATGCATTCACGTAAGCATTCTGGATTTTATTTATTTTGAAAATGATGAAGAATGCTGCCGCACCATATGCTTTTGCGACGAAAAAACCGGGAAAAAGTATACAGACCTTATGGAGATACAGATTTTAGAGCTCAAAAAACTGCCGCAGGATCTCCAGAATAATGCGGATATCATCAACTGGATGCGCTTCCTCGGTGGAAAGACTCGAAGGGAGTTTGAAGCAATGGCAAAGAAAAATCAATATATTGACGAGGCTTACAGAGAACTGGAGAAGCTCAGCGCAGACGAACAGGCAAAGCTGGAGTATGAAGCCCGCGAAAAGGCACTCCGCGATTATAATTCCCAGATGAACAGCGCCCTGCGCCGCGGAATGCAGCGCGGCATCGAAAAAGGGCAAAAAAAAGGGTTAGAAGAAGGGCGGAAAGAAGGACTGAAAGAAGGAAAATCAGCGCTTATCAGAACAATGTTTGAAAATGGAGCCGAGCCGGAGTTGATCGCGCAATTGACCGGACTGAGTCTCAGCGAAATCGACGAATTACGGACTTTGCGGGACAATGACGCATAACAGAAAGTTCTCCGAATAAATGTATGGCTTCTGCCGCGCAAAGGAGGAAGCGCTGCAGAAGCCAAATTTATCTTTCTCTTGTCAATATTCTGATTTTATGTCCTTATTATGCTTCGCCCTTCTCCCGCATCGTATACAGGCGCATCGTTTTCCCGCTGCTCAGTGCAGCCGTCTTTCCAAGTCCATATACCGCATTGCTGATCACATATTCCCCATCATTGATATAGACTTCCACCAGATTATCGTCTGCCAGCACTTCGACCCGGCATCCTTCTATAATTTCCGGCGTTTCTGAAATAAGATGCGCCCCTTCGAAAGAAGGATATACCGAGGTACGGTCCGTGCGGATGCGTCCGTTTCTTCTCTCAATAAGGAAGCCTCCGATATCCGCCCGCTCCCCTTCATCCAGTTCAAATACAGCCATGTATCCGTCTTCCGACGCTTCAGAGCAGGCTTTGATCTCCTCAGAATAAGCCGCTCTGATATTCGGGTGCATACGGAAATAGATATGTCCTTCCTTTCTCTCCACGACGCGGGGTGAACAGAACATCCCGATCCAGCCGTCCTTCGTGATCTCCGGCATTCGGATCCATGCTTCCATTACCCGTCTGCCTTCTGCGTCCAGCGTCGTCTGAGGCGCGTACAGATCCATTCCATAATCTGTGAACTGATACTGATCCGGAATCTCAAGCCTGCAGGAAGCTTCATCGAACTCCGCCGGGAAACAGACAGACTGATTTTTCTCTTTCTCTCCGTTTTTCAAGATGCCCATAGGAGAGACCATAAACACGTCTCCACCCTCTGTCCCGAAAAGATCCGGGCACTCCCACATCCATCCGTAATCCGGTCCCTTCCATGCTTTATTGACGTATGTCCATGTATGCAGATCCTCGCTGCGGTAGAACAGGACTTCCCCGTATTTTTCTTCCACCGTGCTTCCGAGGATGATATACCATGCGTCTTTTCCTCTCCAGATCTTCGGATCTCTCGTGTGCGTGCGGTCTCCGACCGCCGGATCCGTGACAGGCGGGATGATAACTTCTTTGCTGTTTTCATTGTCAAAACAGAAGCCGTCCTCTGAAGAAATCATAAGCTGGGCTGACTCAAACTGTTCGTCCAGACAGGTGTGGGGATCCTCGGGATTTACCACCTCATACCGCACTCCTGTATAGGCAAGATACAGTCTGCCGTCTTCCTCTATGGCGCTTCCCGAGAAGCATCCGTTCCGGTCCTCCCGCACTGAGGGATAAAGAGCGATTCCTTTGTGCTCCCATGTTACAAGATCTCTGCTTACCGCATGGCCCCAGTGCATGGTTCCCCAGCGGGGACCGTAAGGAAAATACTGATAAAACAGATGGTAGTATCCCTTGTAGTATATAAAGCCGTTGGGGTCATTCACCCAGTTATCCGGCGCTTTTAAATGTAATCTCTGTCTTTTCATACTGCCTCCGTATCTGTTTTGTATCCCTGCGGCACTGCGGGCCGCATCTGCCGCGGGATATGTTAATCTCTGACCTTCTGTCTGCTGTCCGCAGATCACATTTCTGTGTAATTAACTCCTGTCTCCTTGTCAAAGAAATGCATCTTTGACGGCATGAGCACGAACTCGATCTGATCGCCGATCTGGCTGATCTCATACTTTGATACTCTTGCCACTGCCTGTGTCCCTCCGAAGCTGAAGTAAAGGTTGTTCTCATTTCCCATAACCTCTGTGTCAGTGATCACAGCGTGCTGCCTGTTTTCGCTGTTCAGCTCCATATTCTGCGCGTCCACCTTGATATCCTCGCCGCGGATGCCGAGCACCATTGCCCCCTGGCGTCCGTTCAGCTTCTTCTGCATTCCTTCCGACAGAGTGATCGTATTGCCGTCGCTGAATCTCACCGTATCTCCTGAGACGGTCACGTCGAAGAAGTTCATCTGCGGAGATCCGATAAATCCTGCCACGAACTGATTTACCGGATGGTCATAGAGCTCCATCGGCTTTCCTACCTGCTGGATCACGCCGTCCTTCATGATAACAATGCGGTCCGCCATCGTCATAGCCTCCACCTGGTCGTGCGTTACATAGATCGTGGTAGCGCCGATCTGTCTGTGGAGCTTGCTGATCTCTGTCCTCATGCTGACACGGAGCTTCGCGTCAAGATTGGACAGCGGCTCGTCCATGAGGAAAACTTTAGAATTTTTCACGATCGCACGGCCGAGAGCTACTCTCTGGCGCTGTCCTCCGGAGAGGTTCTTCGGTTTTCTGTACCGGTATTCCTCCAGCCCCAGGATCTTGATCGCCCAGTCCACCTTCTTCTTGATCTGATCTGCCGGCATCTTCATATTTTTCAGGCCGTATCCGATGTTCTTCTCGACCGTCATATGCGGGTACAGGGCATAGTTCTGGAATACCATGGAGATTCCTCTGTCCCTCGGCGCCATCTCATTGACTTTTTTTCCGTCTATGTAGAGCTCGCCTCCTGTGATCTCCTCAAATCCTGCGATCATCCGCAGCGTCGTTGATTTTCCGCATCCGGAAGGACCGACGAAAGCGATGAACTCTTTTTCTTCGATATTAAGATTGAAATTATCTACTGTGTTCTTATCTGAACCGGGATACATTTTACAAATATTTTTAAATTCTATAAAACTCATCTTTTTATCCTTCCTTTGAACCTGTTGATGTTACACCTTCCACGATCTGTTTGGAGAACAGAGAGTAGATGATGATGACCGGTATCGTTACCAGAGTAATTACTGCAAGCGTCTGCCCCATCGTCGTATTTTCATTGGATGTGATGGAGTTCAGACCGATCTGGGCCGTCAGCAGATCACTGGATGTGAACACCAGTGACGGCCAGAGATAATCGTTCCATACATTCAGGAATGTGAACACGCTGACTGTCGCAACAACTGTCTTCGACATCGGCAGCACCATGGTGAAGAAGTATTTCACCGGTCCGCAGTGATCCAGCTGCGCCGCCTCGTACACATCGTCCGGCAGGCTTACGAACACCTGTCGGAACAGGTATATATTGAACGGATTCACGATCAGCGGCAGGATATAGCCCACGATCGTATTCAGCAGTCCCGCCTTCGCGATGATCAGGAAATGGATCGTGATGACCGTCTCTGTCGGCACGATGAGCAGCATGATAATGATCATGAGCCACTGATCGCGGAACGGGAATTTGATCTTGGCGAGCGCATATCCTGCAAGGCCGTTGACCACGATGCTCAGCACGATCAGGATCGCCGCGTAGAGGAGCGTATTCGCCATGTATCTCAGAAAGTTTGTGTCAGTAATAATGGACACATAGTTCTCAAAGAAGTTTCCGTCCGGCGCCGGCGGGATGAACGCTGCGATTGTGTTCATATCTGCAGTGATCGCCGCATCCGGCTTGAAAGAGTTCGCCAGCATCCAGAGCACCGGGAAGAGGAAGAAGATCGACAGAACCAGCAGCACGGCTACCAGGATCCAGTTAATTCGCTTTTGCTTTTTTGTTAACATGCTTTCTTCCCTCCTTGTCCTTAGTCAGTACGTTCTGGATGATCGTCAGGATCACCACAAATACTGTAAATACGATCGCCATTGTAGACGCAAGTCCCATCTCCCAGTTGACCGTGCCCGTCTCATAAATATCGTAGACAATGGTGTAGGTCGAATGGTCCGGACCGCCGCCTGTCATTACCATCGGCTGAACCAGCATACGGAACGCGCCGATCGTCACAGTGATGAACACGAAGATGCAGAGCGGTTTCAGTTCCGGAAGCGTGATGTCCTTGAACTTCTGCCATGCGCTTGCATGATCCATCTCAGCCGCCTCATAGAGTGCAGGATTGATATTCTGCAGTCCGCCGAGGAAGATGATCATCTGGTAGCCGACGCCCTGCCATACACTCATAATGGCGATGGACGGCAGCGCCTGATCCGCGCTGTGGATAAACGGCTGCGCGTCGATCCCGAAGTTCGCCAGAAGCGTATTCAGGATTCCCTCCGGGCTGTAAATCTGCATCCACAGTGTGGATACAACCGCCAGCGACATAACTACCGGTACGAAAAACGCCACTTTAAAATATTTCTTACAGTGTGCCGCCTTGTTGATCGCCAGCGCAAGGAGCAGCGCCCCGCCGCACTGCAGCGGCACAATAATGATCACGAATTTTACCGTGTTGATAAATGACTGTACAAAAAGATCGTCTTTAAAAATATTGATATAGTTTTCCAGTCCTACAAAGTGCGTCAGCTCAGGATTCAGTGCAAAATAGTCTGTAAAGCTGAATCCGAACGTGAGCAGCATCGGCAGGAATAAGAAGATCGTGAGCAGCACCAGTGCCGGACCGAAAAACGCCATTCCCATGATTGAATTTTTTTTCTTCATACTTTATTCCCTCGTATAACGTTCCAGTTTCGAATCTATCCGTTCCACAGCTTTGTCAAGCTCCTCATGTACATCCTTTCCGCTCAGCGCCACACTCTCCAGCACCTCCTGGAAGCTGGTGCTCACCTGCGGATAGACCGGAGTCTTCGGCCTCGGGTGTCCGTAATTGCTCAGCTGGTCGTACAGAGCCTTGTAGTTCTCGTCTGTCTGGAACACGTCAATATTCTCAAACGCTTTATAGGTAGACGGGAAGTTCTTCGTCATGTTCCAGATGCGGATTCCGCTGTCCACGCCGCTCATCCACTTGACCAGCTCGGTCGCGGCATCGATATCCTCCGTCTCAGAAGAAGCTGCAAACGCCCAGGATCCTGTCGGCGTATATGTCCCGCCGTCCCAGTCATCGCTCACGACATACGGGGCGACGCCAAGGTTGATATCCGGATAACTGGTGTATACTGTGTTGACCTCCCAGGCGCCGTCGAACTTGAACGCCGCCCTTCCGCTTTCAAAAAGGTGATCGATAGGAGCTTCTGACATATACTCTTCTTCAACAACCGTCCGGAAAAATTCCATCGCCGCAGCCGTCTGATCGGAATTGAAATATCCGTCCACAGTCAGTCCGTCCTCGCTGACAAGCTCTCCCCCGCCGGACCATACGAACGGAGCGAAATAATAGATGCTCGTCTCACCTACCGGGAAGGTCATATCAAGCGGATAGCCGTCTTTTTCATCCATCAGAGGCTTCAGTTCCTCCAGGATATTAAGGAACTCTGACCATGTCCACGGATCATCCGCGTCCGGTATCTCAATTCCGGCCTCTTCAATGATATCCTTGTTATAGTAGAATCCCACGCTGGACTCCATGACGCCTAACGCATACAGATCGTCATTTACCGTTCCCTGCTCAATGATGGAAGGAAGATATTCGCTTTCCTCTTCCTCCGTCAGATCTGCCAGCGGCTGGATGATCCCGTTCGCCGCATAGGCGGAAATATTCGGTCCGTCCACCGTGAGCACGTCCGGGAGGCCTCCCGCCATGACAGATGCATTTACCTTGTCGGAATACCCGCCTCCGCTGTCGTTTCTCGGGACGAATTCAATGTCCGCAAAGTACTGTCCGTCATAAGCCTCATTAAAGCTCTCCACTGATTCCTTGTACGCCTGACCTTCCTCCGTGTCCTCGATGGAGTGCACCCAGATGGAGAGATATTCCTCTCCTTCATCATAGCCTGCCACATCTCCGGGCTCCGGATCTTTCTGCTGGCATCCTGTAAAGCAGGCTGCCGCGAAGACAATTCCGACCAGGCACAACAGTCGTTTCTTCATTCCTTCTCCTCCTCTGCTAAAAATTTTGAAACCGTTTATGTTACCGGTTAAGTAACCGGTTCCTTTAAGCTAATAATAGTCTTTCATCCGTCTGCTGTCAACAGAAAAATATGGTTTCGGCATTTGTTCTATTTTCCTCCTCCTATTTCTGTACACATTTCACAAAACCGGTTTTGTTACCGGTTACTTTATTGATTCTTTTTTCTTTTATCTGTTATACTGTATCTGGATAAAATGAACGAACTAACATTTTGATACAGTCTTTCCCGGCATCGCAGGCGGCGTCAGCATGACGGAAGAAGCACTGCCGGCAGGCTGTTCTTATAAAAAGGAGCACTGACATGAACGGAAAAAAGAAAGTAACTTTTGCGGATATCGCCGCGTATACAGGATTTTCCAAGACGACGATCTCCCGCTATTTTAATGATCCCGATTCCCTCACACTGGAGAACCAGCAGAAAATCGCAGACGCCCTGACGGCGCTTGATTATAAAGAGAATAAGGTCGGCCGCATTCTGGCAAGCGGAAAGACCGAATTTGTCGGAATCATCATTCCTAATCTTTATATGCACTACTATTCGGAGATGCTCAATCAGATCCTTGCGACCTACGAGACTTACGGCTATAAGTTTCTTGTATTTGCTGGGAACGCCAGGGCTGATATCGAGAGAAAATATATCGAAGAGCTGCTCGCCTACAATATAGAAGGGATGATCATCTTAAGCCCTACCATCCCGTCCTCAGAGCTCGCCGCTTACAATGTCCCGGTGGTAGGGATCGAACGGGAAGACCAGTATATCTCCAGCGTCAACACAGACAACTACATGGGCGGCGTCCAGGCGGCAGGGCTCTTAAGCAAAAGCGGCTGTGACATCCTGATCCATGTCAACGCAGATTTGCCGGATACTTCCCCTGCCTCCGGCCGTATCCGCGGATTCGTGGATACCTGCCGGGAGTTTCATCTCCGCTATGAGCTGATCCTGACGGATCTGGGGAATACATTTGAAGAAAACAAAGCACGGATCTCTCAGCTGGTACAGCAGCTCGAAGAAAAATATCCGGAGAAAAAGAAAGGGATCTTCATGCCGAACGACACTCATGCCAATGTGCTGCTGAATATCCTGTTCCAAAAGTACGGCAGGCTTCCGGACACTTACCAGATCATCGGTTTTGACGATTCTCCAATCTCGCGGGAAGCTGTCATTCCCACGAGTACAGTAGGGCAGCAGATCTCTGTCATCGCAAACGAGGCGATGAAGCTTCTGTCCTCTCAGATGGAAGAGCGGAAAAAAAGAAGGCCGGCTCC
>CALWQS010000060.1 GCA_944383745.1 uncultured Mediterraneibacter sp.
AACGATAGACTCTGAAGTGATCGCATACCATATCGCCAGAGAGCGGCTGAATACGCCGCGGGCGGAAGACGCTGTGAAAAACGCCATGAAGAAGATCAGGGGAGCATATGCGCTTGTGGTCAGCAGCCCGAGGAAGATGATCGGAGCAAGAGATCCGTTCGGCTTGAAGCCCCTCTGTATCGGGAAAAGAGACAATACGTATTTTCTCGCGTCCGAGAGCTGCGCCATCGCCGCGGTGGACGCTGAGTTTGTCAGGGACGTTCGGCCGGGCGAGATTGTGACGATCACGAAGGACGGCGTTTCTTCTGATATGAGCATGGCACTGCCGGCAGAAAAGCAGGCAAGATGTATCTTTGAATATATTTATTTCGCAAGGACGGACAGCACGATCGACGGTGTGAATGTATATCATTCCAGGATCACTGCGGGGCGGGCGCTCGCTCAGTCATATCCGGTGGAGGCGGATCTGGTCGTAGGCGTGCCGGACTCCGGCCTGGTTGCTGCAAAAGGATATTCAGAAGAATCAGGGATCCCCTATGGCATGGCGTTCCATAAGAACAGCTATGTGGGGAGAACCTTCATCAAGCCGAAGCAGAGCGACCGGGAATCCAGCGTGAAGATCAAGCTGAATGTGATCCCGGAAGTCGTGAAGGGAAAGAGGATCGTTATGGTGGATGATTCTATCGTCCGGGGAACGACCTGTGCGAATATCATCAAGATGCTGAAAAAGGCAGGGGCGACAGAAGTCCACGTCCGCATCAGCTCGCCGCCGTTCCTTTATCCGTGCTATTTCGGTACGGATGTGCCGTCCAATGAACAGCTGATCGCACATTCCCATACCACGGAGCAGATCCGGCAGATGATCGGAGCGGACTCCCTGGGATACATGGAGCCGGCCAGGCTGAAGGAGATGGCAGGGGGCCTGGGCTTCTGCGACGCATGCTTTACCGGGAATTATCCGATGGAGGTTCCGGGCAGGGATATCAGCCATGCGTTTGAGTGACAAGAGAGATTATCTATTGAGTGAGAAAAGGAGAAAAAAGATATGAGTAATGATCGTTATGTCAGCCCGCTTTCAGAGCGCTATGCAAGCAAAGAGATGCAGTATATCTTTTCCCCGGACAAGAAGTTCCGGACATGGAGAAGACTGTGGATCGCCCTTGCCGAGACGGAGAGAGAGCTCGGACTGAATATCACTGAGGAGCAGATCGAAGAATTAAAGGAACATGCTGACGAAATCAATTATGACGTGGCGAAAGAGCGCGAAAAGATCGTGCGCCATGACGTTATGTCCCATGTATACGCATATGGAGTGCAGTGCCCGAAAGCGAAAGGGATCATCCACCTCGGCGCAACCTCCTGCTACGTGGGAGATAATACAGATATCATCATCATGTCCGAGGCATTGAAGCTGGTCCGCAGAAAGCTGATCAATGTGATCGCGGAGCTTGCGAAGTTTGCGGATGAGCAGAAAGCACAGCCGACATTGGCATTTACGCATTTCCAGCCGGCGCAGCCGACAACGGTGGGCAAGAGAGCTACACTGTGGATGCAGGAGTTCGAGATGGATCTGGAGGACCTGGACTATGTCCTCGGCAGCCTTAAGCTTCTCGGATCAAAGGGGACGACTGGAACGCAGGCGAGCTTCCTTGAGCTGTTTGACGGCGACCAGGAGAAGATCGATCAGATCGATCCGATGATTGCGGAGAAGATGGGCTTCAAGGCATGCTATCCGGTGTCCGGACAGACATATTCAAGAAAAGTAGATACAAGAGTGCTGAATGTGCTGGCGGGCATTGCGGCGAGCGCACACAAGTTCTCCAATGACATCCGGCTGCTCCAGCATCTGAAAGAGATCGAGGAGCCGTTCGAGAAGACGCAGATCGGTTCATCTGCAATGGCATATAAGAGAAACCCGATGAGAAGCGAGCGTATCGCCTCTCTTTCAAGATATGTGATGATCGACGCGCTGAACCCGGCGGTTACTTCGGCAACTCAGTGGTTTGAGAGGACGCTGGACGATTCTGCAAATAAGCGCCTCAGCGTTCCGGAAGGTTTTCTGGCGATAGACGGCATCCTGGATCTCTGCCTGAATGTGGTGGACGGTCTCGTCGTCTATCCGAAGGTGATCGAGAAACGGCTGATGTCAGAGCTTCCTTTCATGGCGACAGAGAATATTATGATGGACGCAGTGAAAGCAGGCGGCGACAGGCAGGAGCTTCACGAAAGGATCAGGGAACTCTCCATGGAAGCAGGGAAGAATGTGAAGGAGAAGGGGCTGGACAATAACCTTCTTGAGCTGATCGCGGACGACCCGGCGTTCAACCTCAGCCTGGAGGACCTGAAGAAGACGATGGATCCGGCAAAGTATGTCGGACGTGCGAAAGAGCAGGTCGACGCATACCTGAATAAGGTGATCTATCCGCTTCTCGAAGAGAACAAGGATGTCCTTGGGATCAAAGCCGAGATCAACGTATAAAAGTGACAGGAAACGGAGCACGGCTGAAAAATGCAAAGGAATGTTGCAAAAGATTGCGGCATTCCTTTTTCTCTGATACCTTATCCTGGAAAAAACTGGAAAAGATTCCGATGGGTGGTGCAGAAAGGATAGGTGTTCAGAAAATGGAAAGATGTGAGAGGCTTCATGGGATGAGGAGTGAAGCGGGATATCTGCCGTACCGGTTTCGTGAGGCTGCGGTTCTTCTCGTTCTCTGCCTTCTGGCGGCAGCGGCGGATCTCAGTGTTTCGATCTTGTCTCCGAAGTCGTATTCGGAGACTGCCAGGGAGGCGGAAGAACTGAGGACGGAGATAAGTCCCGGCATGAGAACAGGCGGGGCAGGCAGCGCGGATCCCGCCATCAGGGGAACAGAACCGGCGATCATGCCCGCAGGTGCCGCAGAAGAAATTCCGGTCCTGCCGGCGGAGACAGCTGCGGCAGCAGGGAAAGAGATCGGCATGGCGGCAGCCGGTACGGCTGACAGTGTGATGAATACTGCAGCAGATATCCCCGTCACAGAGATTCCTGCCGCAGATATTCCGCAGGCAGACGAAAGCGTTCCTGAAAATACGGAACCGGATATCCCGGCTGTGATCCTGCCTGAGACCGGGGAAGGTGCTGCTGACGGAGCGGGAGACGGCGCTTTGGCGGACGAGCTTCCCTCCGGAGATGAGGAAAGCGGAGGCGCAGGGGAAAGTGATATTCCCGCTGTTATGGCGGGAGGATTTCTTGTGAATGAGAATGGGATGATCTGCGGGATGGCTGATGCGGATGAGGCGGTATCAGGCGGCGTACTGACACTGCCGGCCGAAGGCTGCAGCGGGATAAGAGCCGGCGCGTTTGCCGATGCGCCGGAAGGGATTATCGAAGTGCATATTCCTGCCGGCATCACGGAGATCGAGCCGGGTGCGTTCCTCGGACTGGACGAAGTCGAATGGTATGAGATCTCTCCGGATAACGCTGCATATTACAGTGAAGACGGCGTACTGTTTTCTGAGGACGGGACCTGTATCCTCGCATTTCCTCCGGGAAGGACTGGAATCTATCCTGTTCCCGGAAGTGTTGCCGTCTTCGCTCCGGACGCATTTGCCGGGGCGCGCATAGAAAAGCTGATCACAGTGGAATGTGAACTGAAAGATACAGGAAATCTTCCTGAAAATATTGTGATAATATAGCATGAAAAACGGTCCGGACGGCGGCTGGGGCGGACTGCAGCAAGATATTCCCAGCCGGAAAAACAGACCTTTTGTTTGTTGAAGTATCCCCCGACTTGTTCTATAATAAGAAAAAGGCTTGCGGCGGCACGGGAGTGTTTAACGTGCCCTGAAAGGAGGGGATCTTATGAAAGAGAAAAATATACTTCAGATCTTGAGAGAAAGCAGATATACTGTTGTTCTGAGTGGAGCGGAGCTGCTGAAAGAAAGCGGGTATCCGATGCTGCGCGACGGAGACGAATCCTATGAGATCGAGGAAAAGTACGGCTATTCTTTTGAAGAGATGTTCAGCAGCAGCTTTTATTCGGCGCGCAAGGAGAGATTTTTCAGATTCTATAAAGAGGTGCTCCTGAAGGCGGCGGAGATTCCGCCGGGACAGGGCTTTTATGATCTGAAGCAGCTCCAGGACTATGGGCTGATCCATTCGATCATCACCAGGCGGATTGCCGGACTTGAAGACCGGGTGGGCTGCAGGAATGTGATTAATCTCAAGGGAACAATTTACCACAATACCTGCCCGAACTGCGGCAGGGAATATCCTATGGAATATATCCGGGATGCCAAGGGAGTTCCCCTCTGCGAGCAGTGTCTCGTGGCGATCCGGCCGGATGTGTGTCTGTTTGGCGAGATGATCGATAACGGACTTATGACCCGCGCGGCGGAAGAGATCGAGAAAGCGGACGTAGTCCTGGTTCTCGGCGCGAGCCTGCATTCTCCGCTGTGCAGCCAGATGCTGCAGTATTATAACGGGACGAATCTGATCCTTGTGACGGAATCAGAGCACTATTCAGACCAGCAGGCGGATGTCATTGTCTACGGACGGAGCGATGATTTCCTGAGACGTCTGAATGAAGAATATAGAAAATAACAGAAAGGCTAGTGTATCATACTAGAATGAAAAAACGATGAGCAAGAAAATAAGAACAAGATTTGCACCGAGCCCGACGGGACGGATGCATGTAGGAAACCTCCGTACAGCGCTGTACGCATATCTGATCGCGAAGCATGAAGGAGGCGACTTTATCCTTCGAGTGGAGGATACGGATCAGGAGAGATTTGTCGAGGGCGCGCTCGACATCATCTACAGGACTCTGGAGAAGACAGGCCTGATTCATGATGAAGGTCCTGACAAAGACGGCGGATACGGTCCCTATGTGCAGAGCGAGAGAAATGCGGCCGGGCTGTATCTCAAATACGCAAAGCAGCTTGTGGAGCAGGGAGACGCTTATTACTGCTTCTGTGATAAGGAACGTCTGGAGTCTCTTAAGACATCTGTTTCTGACGACGGGACGGACATTGTGGTTTATGACAAGCACTGTCTCGGCCTGAGCAGGGAAGAAGTGGAGGCAAATCTTGCGGCGGGGAAACCGTGGGTCATCCGCCTGAACGTACCGAACGAAGGCGAGACTACCTTCCACGATGAGATCTACGGAGACATCACAGTTCCGAACAGTGAGCTGGATGACATGATCCTGATTAAGTCGGACGGGTTCCCGACCTATAATTTCGCAAATGTCGTGGATGATCATCTCATGGGGATCACCCACGTGGTGAGAGGCAACGAATATCTGTCCTCCGCCCCGAAATATAACCGCCTCTACGAGGCGTTCGGCTGGGAGATCCCGGTCTATGTACACTGTCCGCTGATCACAGATGAAAATCACAAAAAGCTGAGCAAGCGGTGCGGGCATTCTTCCTATGAGGACCTGATTGAGCAGGGATTCGTGTCTGAGGCGGTCGTCAACTTTGTGGCGCTGCTCGGATGGTGCCCGTCGGATAACCGGGAGATATTCTCCCTGGAGGAGCTCGTGGAAGCTTTCGACTACCGCCATATGAGCAAATCTCCGGCAGTGTTCGACACGACAAAGCTGAAATGGATGAACGGGGAATATTTGAAAGCGATGGATTTTGACCGGTTCTATGAACTGGCAGAGCCGTATATCCGCAGGACTGTGACGAAGGAGTACGATCTGAAGAAGATCGCTGCCCTTGTAAAGACAAGAATTGAGATCCTTCCGGATATCTGTGAGCAGGCTGATTTCTTTGAGGAAGTGCCGGAGTACGACACGGCGATGTATAACCATAAGAAGATGAAGACCGACCCGGAGAAGGCTCTGGAGCTGCTCAGGGAAGTGCTCCCGCTTTTGGAGGTCCAGGAGGACTACAGCAACGACGCGCTGTTTGAGCTTCTCAAGGCGTTTGCCGGCGAGAAGGGATATAAGATCGGTTATGTGATGTGGCCGATCCGCACGGCGGTATCAGGAAAGCAGAATACACCGGGCGGAGCGACAGAGCTCATGGAGGTCCTGGGCAGAGAAGAGTCTGTGAAGAGGATCAAAGCAGGAATCGAAAAACTCAGCTAGGAAAGGAACAGTATGGGATTCAATCAGGCACAGAAAAAAGCAGTCACCCATGGAAAAGGTCCCTGTCTCGTGCTCGCAGGCCCCGGGTCGGGGAAGACGCTCACGATTGTAAACAGAATTAAATATCTTATCGAAGAGTATAAAGTAAGGCCAGAAGAAATTCTGGTCGTTACTTTTACCCGTTTTGCGGCTGCGGAGATGAAATCCAGGCTCTGCGCGCTGACGGGGAGAAAGGATCTTCCGGTGACATCCGGGACTTTCCACGGGATCTACTACGGAATCCTGAAATGGGCGTACAGGATGGGACAGCAGAACATTCTTTCCGAGGAAGAAAAATATCAGATTCTCCGCGCCGCTGTCAGCAGGCAGAAGATGGAAATCTTTGACGAGGAAGACTTCATACAGGATCTTGCGGCAGAAATCGGAAGGATCAAGAATAACAGGATCGATCCGGATGAGTTCGTATCGGAAAAATGCAGCGCGGACGCCTTCAGGGACATCTACAGAGAGTATGAAATGCAGAGAAAGAAGCTCAGGAAGATTGATTTCGACGATATGCTTGTCCTCTGCTATGAATTGTTTGCATCCCGGCCGGACGTGCTCGCGCAGTGGCAGAAAAAGTTCCGCTATATCCTGATCGATGAGTTCCAGGATATCAACAGGATCCAGTATGACGTGATACGGATGCTGGCAAAGCCCGAAGATAATCTTTTCGTAGTCGGCGACGACGATCAGGCGATCTATGGATTCCGGGGAGCAGATTCGTCTCTCATGTTCCAATTCCGGGAGGATTATCCCGGCGCGGAGCAGATCCTTCTCGGCACGAACTACCGTTCTACGGCGAATATCGTAAGAAACTCGCTGAAGGTGATCGGACACAATGAAAAGAGGTTTCAAAAGGATCTCAGCGCGCAAAGAGACAGCGGCGCCTGCCTGCATGTGCAGGAGGTGAAAGACCCGAACGAGGAAGCACAGTATATCCTAGATGAAATAGAAAAACGGACAGCGGCCGGGGTGAAGGCAGAGGACATCGCAGTCCTTTTCAGGATACATACGGATGCCCGCCCTGTTGTGGAGGCGCTTCTGGAGAGGCGTATCTCCTTTCAGATGAAGGAGCATCTTCCGAATCTCTACAATCATTTTATAGCGAAGGACATCCAGGCGTATTTCCGGATTGCGGCGGGAGAGAGGAAGAGACAGGATTTCCTCCAGGTCATGAACAGGCCGAAACGCTATATCGGCCGCGACAGCATCGCGGGGAGCGCAGTCTCTTTTGAAGAGATGCGGAAGTTCTACTGCGACAAAGAGTGGATGATGAACCGGATCGACCAGTTTGAATGGGATGTGAAAATGCTTCAGAAGATGGCTCCGTACGCGGCGATTCAGTATATCAGGAAACGGATCGGCTATGATGATTTCCTGAAGGACTATGCATTGACGCACAATGTGACGAAGGCGGATCTCTTTGAGGTGCTCTCCGAGATCGAGGAGGCGGCAAAGCCTTATGCATCTCTGGAAGAGTGGTTCGGCCATGTGCAGGAGTACACGGAAGCGCTCCGCCTGAAAGAGAGGCAGAGAAGCCTGAAGCAGGAGGGAGTGAGGCTGATGACGATCCATGCCGCTAAGGGGCTGGAATTTGACAGCGTGTTCCTGATCGAGGCGAATGAGGGGAGGATTCCCTATAAAAAGGCGAAGACAGAGCAGGAGACGGAGGAAGAGAGAAGACTTTTCTATGTGGCAATGACCCGTGCGAAGGACGTCCTCAAGATCTGTTATGTCAAAACAAAAAACGGAAAGGAGGCGTCCCCTTCCCGTTTTGTAGAAGAACTGCTCGAGCAGGATTAGTCAAGCTCATCCAGGTCAATGTCGCCGAAATCCTGTTCGTCCATCCAGTTATTGAACGCTTCGGAGGCAAGCTCGAACTCGGCGTCATCCAGGATATTCTCGAGTCCGGGCTCTTCTTCCTCTCCGTTGTCAATATAGCGGTACAGATAGACCTGGCTGTCATCGCCGTCATCCTCCATGGGAAGGAGGGCGATATAGTCCCGTCCGCCAGCTTCAAAAATGCCCAGTACGGCGCATTCCAGTTCTTCATCATTGTCCAGTGTCAGTGTGACAGTGATCGATTCATTTTCGTTCATAGATTTTCTCCTTTTAACTGAGTACTGATTTGCAGGAGGGATTCCCATCCCTCTGTACCATGATGTTAACAAAAAGGATAGAAAAAAGCAACCCTGAAGCGTTTCTATTGACATTCCTCTGAAACAAGGTAGAATGTAAATTGGATGAGAAGATTTAAAAGAAAAGGAGTATCAAATGAAGAAAAGAGTGTTGCTTCTTTTTCTTACTGCAGCCTGTACGGCCGCGTTTCTCGGCGGATGCAAAAAGAACGTAGGCACGCCGGAGGACAACGCAGTCGTGGAGGAACCCGAAGAGGAAGACAATGAAGAAGAGAGCGGGAGGCTTTTCGGATACAGCTGTATCGATATGTCGAATCCGTTTTATGAGACTCTCAGAGATTCTATCCAGACATCGCTGGAGGAGCAGGGAGACAGCCTTATGACGAAGAATCCCGGTTCGGATGTAAATAAGCAGATCGAGCAGATACAGATTATGATCGACGCAGGGGTGGACGCGGTCTTCCTCTGCCCGGTCGACTGGGAAGAGATTACGCCTGCACTGGAAGCGCTTGAAGAGGCGGACATCCCGGTTATCAATCTTGACACAGAAGTGAAGGATGCAGATTATATTACCGCCTTTGTCGGATCTGACAACTGGAATGCAGGGTATGTCTGCGGAGAGAATCTGATCGAGAAGAAACCGGACGGAGGCAGAATCGTGATCGTGGAAAGCCCCTCTGTCAATTCCGTGAATGAGAGGATTACCGGATTCGAGGAAGCGGTAAGAAATGCGGGATTTGAGGTCGTACAGCGGATTGAGGCCGGCGGGGATTTTAGCGCGGTCAAGTCTTCTGTGGAGGAGATTATCCGGGGCGGAGAGAAGATCGACGCGATTATGTGCGGAAATGACCAGATGGCGGAGCAGGTTCTGGCAGCGCTGAGCGAGACCGGGAACAGCGACCCGCTTGTATACAGCGTAGACGGTTCGCCGTTTACCAAGAGCGCCCTTCTCGATCCGGACAGCCCTATGGAAGGGATCGGAGCGCAGTCGCCGATTAATATGGGAAAGACTGCAGTAAAGGTGGCGGCCGCTGTTTTAGACGGCACCGCTTTTGAAAAAGAGACTTATGAGGAGACGTTCTTTATTAATCGCGATAATGTCGAGATGTATGGAACCGACGGCTGGCAGTAGGAAAGGAAAATTATATGAAAAAAGTGAAGGGAAGTCCGCAGCCTTTTGGAGCGGTCGTTAAAGGAAACAGGGTGAATTTTGCAGTGCAGGTACCGCAGGGAAAGACGTGCGAGCTTCTGCTGTACAGAGCTGGCAGGACTTTGCCGGAACAGTGTTTTGAGATGGCGGAGGAGGATGGGATCGGCGAGGTGAGATTTCTCGCGATCGAAGATATCGATGCCGGAAAGTATGAGTATAATTATAAGATCGGGGAGAAGATCTGCGTGGATCCTTATGTGCGGGAGGTTGCAGGCAAGGAACATTTCGGACAGAAGAGAGATGTCCAGGAGCATCAGATACGCGGGAAACTGGTTTCGGCAGAATATGACTGGAACGGAGACAGGAGACTTCATCTTCCGTGGAATGAAGTTGTTGCATACAGCCTCCATGTCAGAGGATTTACAAAGCATGCGTCCTCAAAGGTGTCTCATAAGGGCACGTTTCAGGGCGTGATCGAGAAGATCCCTTATCTGAAGGAACTTGGGATCAACCAGATCCAGTGCATGCCTGTTTACGAGTTTGAAGAGTGCGAGAGCGGACATTTGAATTACTGGGGATATGGGGCCGGCTTTTATTTCGCTCCGAAAAAGTCCTATGCGGCGGGGAAAAGCGCTGCCGCAGAGTTGAAAGATATGGTCAGGGCCTGCCATGGAGAGGGGATCGAGGTCGTGCTCGAGATGCCGTTTCAGGCAGGAATTTCGGTTCAGACAGCGGTTGAGTGCCTGAGGTTCTATATGCTGGAGTACCATATTGACGGCTTTGTGATAAACCCATATATCGTCCCCTGGGAGATCGTGAACAGCGATCCGTTCCTGAAGGATATCAAGATCATGCGCAGGGACGACGGATTCCAGAATGTGATGCGGCGTTTCCTGAAGGGCGACGAAAATATGATCAATGACGTGATATGGGCACTGAAGCACAATTCTGCCGCTGATGGAAAATGTAACTATATTACAGGACATACAGGGTTTACCCTATGTGACCTGGTCTCCTATGACGGCAAGCACAACGAGGCGAACGGCGAGAGGAATACAGACGGACCGGACTATAATTACAGCTGGAACTGCGGCGCAGAGGGACCGAGCAGGAAAAAGGCTGTCGTGGCGCTCAGAAAAAACCAGATGAGAAATGCGTTCTTCCTTCTTCTCACAGCGCAGGGAACGCCCTGCCTGCTCGCCGGAGACGAATTTTATAATACACAGAAGGGAAATAACAATGTTTACTGCCAGGACAACGAGACATCCTGGGTGAACTGGAGCAGGCTGAAGGCGGACGATTCTCTGTTCCGCCATGTAAAAGCGCTGATCGCATTCAGAAGGGAGCACGCATGCCTGCATCGGAAAGAGGAACTCAACGGTATGGACAGAACGGCGTGCGGAATGCCGGACGTGTCCTATCACGGAGAAAATGCGTGGAAGGTGAAGGCAGAAGTCGCAAGCCGTCAGCTCGGCGTCCTTTACGCCGGAGTGAAAGCGGATGACGACGCCTGCTTTGCCGCTTACAACATGCATTGGCTCCCCCATGAATATGCGCTTCCCTTCTCGGGAAAAGGGAAAAAATGGTATGTGGCGGCAGATACAGAGAGAGGCGTGCTGGATGAGCCGGAGCTTCTGGAGGAACAGAAGTCAGTCGAATTAAAAGAGAGGAGCATTGTGCTTCTTGTGGGCAGAAAGAGAGCAGAGAAATAGAATGAAAGCGGCAAAGCATTTCTGCACAATTACAAAACATAAAATCCTCGTCATGGAGGAGTGCTTCAAGGTGGGGCTGTACAGACAGGGGCTTCTCCATGATCTGTCAAAATACAGCTGGACAGAGTTCCGGATAGGGTGCAGATATTATCAGGGAACCCGAAGCCCGAACAATGCCGAGCGCGAGGATAAGGGATATTCTTCCGCATGGCTCCACCATAAAGGGCGGAATAAGCACCATTATGAATACTGGATCGATTACAGTCTGGACGGCAGCGGGACGCTGACAGGGATGAAGATGCCGGTGAAGTATGTCGTTGAGATGTTCCTGGACCGGATCGCGGCGAGTAAAGTATACAAAGGAGAAAAATACAAGGACAGTGATCCGCTGGAGTATTATAAGAACGGCAAAGCGGGCGGGCTGATGCACCCCGAGACGCGCGCACTGCTGGAGAAGCTGCTCTGCATGCTTGCAGAAGAAGGGGAGGAGACGACTTACCGCTATATCAGGAGAGAGGTCCTGAGGAAGAGAGCCTGAAAAGGGACCCGATAGAAAAAGCATATGGCGGATGCATTACAGGCAGGAAGCGTGTGTCTTCCTGCCTGTTTCTTTCTGCCTGTTCGGTGTCCTTCATCTGATATATGCTCCGTGAGAGTTCCGAACGTCCGGAGTCGTTTGCTTAACGCCGGCCATAGTGGAACGTAGAGCGCTGGGATTCGGAGAGGTATTATCTCGGCGGAAAGTGACCTGAATCCCGTGTCAAGACCCGTGGGTGAGCCATGAATACAGGATATGCAAGTCTGCTTCTTACCCGGGATAGTTAAGCTGCTCATCCCGGATATCGGTGAGGACTTCACGCAGATACCGCGAGGCGAGCCAGCGCGCCATCGGCAGGTTCATATCGAGATAATTGCCGCAGTCTCTCGCCGATGCGCCCGGGACTTCACCCTCATAGGACGCGATAAAGGAGAACATTTCCTTCATCAGCGGAACGATATCGGCAGAAGAGTAGTCTCCGGTCAGCAGCAGATAGAATCCCGTGCGGCATCCCATGGGACCGAAGTAGAGCACTTTGTCAGAAAAAGTCTCGTGGTTCCGGAGAAAAGTGGCGCCCAGATGTTCGATCGTGTGCACCTCAGCAGTGTTCATGACAGGCTCGTCGTTGGGGCTTGTCATTCGAATGTCAAATGTCGTGATGACAGCATCTCCTGCCATGTCTTTCCGTGATACATAGAGTCCGGGAGCAAGCCGGATATGGTCGATGGTGAAACTTGTGATTTTTTTCATTTCCATAACAAACAGTCAGTCCTTTCTTTCTTTTACGTCCTTTATTATAACGTTTCTGTCCCGCAGCTGGCAAGCGGATTCGCGGCAGGCTGATTGACGGACAGGAGAAAACAAATTATACTGTAAAGAGCTGTGATGTGAACAGCGGATGCTGTAAAGCAGCAAGTCCCTCAGAGCAGCATGCGGCAAACACATATGAGAACTGCCGACGGCTGATATAGATGCCAGGCTGCTTCGGGGCATGAACGGAAGGAGAAAAGACTGTCATGATGTTATATATTGTAAGACATGGGGAGACAGACTGGAATCGGATGAAGAAAGTCCAGGGGCGCACCGATATCCCCCTGAATGACTACGGGCGCCACCTCGCTGAGGAGACGGCAGAAGGAATGAAGGAAATCCGGCTCGATCTTGCATACACAAGTCCCCTCAGAAGGGCGAGAGAGACTGCCGAGATCCTTCTGGCGGGAAGAAATATTCCTCTCATTGATGAAGAAAGGATCCAGGAGATCAGCTTCGGGCGCTACGAAGGGATGTACAGCGGGGGAGATCAGAGAAGCCCTGAGAGCGATGCGTTCAACCGTTTCTTTTCAGATACAGGAAACTATGTGCCGCCTGAGGATGCCGAGACGATCCCTCAGCTCTATGAGAGAACCGGTGCATTTCTGGCTGAAATGTGCGCAAGAGAGGATCTGGCTGATAAGAATATCCTTGTGTCCACACATGGCGCCGCAATGACTGCACTGCTGAACCGGATCAAGGGAAGCCTGTCCGTGGAGCACTTCTGGAAAGACGAAGTCCCGCCCAACTGCTCGGTGACGATGGTAGAAATAAAAGAGGGAAAGGCAGAGATCGTGCGGGAGGGAGTTATCCTTTACAAAGAGAAAGTGCGCAGGTGGAAGGCGGTGTAACTTCGGGTTTGCCGAGCGGATGAATGGGACGTCAAAGGGGCGGGTGTTATAACGCAGGACCGTTCCGCTCTACCTCAT
>CALWQS010000061.1 GCA_944383745.1 uncultured Mediterraneibacter sp.
CAGGATAAGAAAGGAAAATATATCCGCAGAGAGCGTTATGCAGGAGCAATGCAGAGAAGCTTCTATGTGGGCGATGATATCACACATGAAGATATCAAGGCAAAATTCGAGGACGGTATCCTGAGACTGAGCATCCCGAAGAAGGATCAGCAGGCTGTTGAGACTAAGAAACATATCGCGATCGAAGGATAATTTTATAAGAAGGAAGAAGGCTCGCAGGTGAGTCTTGAACAGACAGAGAAAAGGCTTCGGCGCCGGGTGGCGCCGGAGTCTTTTTTTGCACAGGGTATTCCATCTTTTCCTGTTTCTGCTATAATGGTCTGCGGAATTTAATGCGTCAGCTGTCCAACGGCGGATGCGGCGCAGCGGAAGAGAAGGGATACAGAAGATGAAGAAGACAAATGATTTCGGCAGGGATTCCATCCCCCTGCTTGTGCTAAAAATATCGATTCCGTTTATGTTCGCACAGTTTGTGAACGTGCTCTACAGCATCGTGGACCGGATCTACGTGGGGAATATTCCGGTCACAGGAGCGGACGCCCTTGCGGGAGTGGGTGTGTGCGCGCCCATCGTCACGCTCCTGTCGTCCTTCGGCACGCTGTTCGGGATCGGCGGCTCGGTTCTGTTCTCCGTCCGGCTTGGAGCCGGGGATGAGAAGGGCGCCCGCCGGATTCTTGGGAACAGCTTTACGCTGATGCTGATCATCTCGGTCATACTGACCATATTTTTCCTTTTGACAAAAGAATACCTCCTGAGCTGGTTTGGGGCGAGCGAGGTGACGTTCCCCTACGCGGACTCCTATATGACGATCTACACTGCGGGGACGGTCTTCGCGCTGCTCTCCATGGGAATGAACTACTTTATCACAGCGCAGGGCTTTCCGCTTCTGGGGATGATGACGACGCTGATCGGCGCGGTCATCAACATTGTGCTGGACCCGGTGTTCATTTTCCTTTTTCATATGGATATTGCAGGCGCCGCAGTGGCGACGGTGATTGCCCAGACAGCGTCGTGCGCTTTCGTCCTCTGTACGCTGAGGAGGAAGAAGATGAAGATCCCGCTTGTGCTTATGCGCCCGGAGAGGCAGCTCGGGATGCAGATCGTCAAGATCGGTTTCTCGCCCTTCCTGATTCTTGCGACTGACAGTATCATCATTATCGCGCTGAACGCTGTGCTCCAGCATTACGGCGGTCCGGAGTACGGCGACACACTGGTGACCGCCGCGACGATCGTCCAGAGCTACATGCTGCTGATCACGTCGCCCATGCTGGGAATCACGGGAGGCTCACAGCCTCTGATCAGCTTCAACTACGGCGCGAACAGACCGGACCGGATCCGGAAGACATTTTTCTGGGTGCTTATGCTCTGCTTCTGCTTTACAGCGGTGATGTTCCTCATCTCCAGGATCATGCCCCAGTATTTTGTCCGGATCTTCACAGATAATCCTGAGTACGAGGAGCTGGCGGTATGGGGCATCCGGGCGTTTACGCTGATGATCGTCCCGCTGAGCTTCCAGTATGTGATCGTGGACGGGCTGACGGCACTCGGTATGACGAAGACGTCGCTGAGCCTTTCGCTGATCAGAAAATCGCTGTATTTCGGGGCGACCTGCATACTGCCCCTGTTTTTTGCAGCCCGGACAGCGTTCTATGCAGAGCCGCTGGCGGACGGGCTGGCCGCGGCGCTCTCCTGTACGGTATTTTTCTTTGTGTACAGGAGATATCTGCGGGGCGAAGGACGCCTGAAGGACATCAGGATTTAGTATAGAGGAAGCAGGCGGCGCGGGTTGCAGGAATGGAAGAAACTATTTATAATGGGCGTATGGAAAAAGACAGGACATGCGGTCACGGGGCGCCGAGCGGGCAGAGCGCATATGACATGCGTATCTCTGCCGCGCCTCTGTCGGAAGGCTGGGCGGCATAATAGGAAGGGCGGTGCAGGAGATGGGATATACTTATGTGATGTCGGATATACACGGAATGGCGCATCTGCTGAAGAGAATGCTTGAGAAGATCCGTTTCTCCGACGAGGATGAGCTGTACATCCTGGGGGATATGATCGACCGGGGACCGGATCCGGCGGGTGTGCTTGATCTTGTGTCCCAGAGCGGAAATATCACCGCGCTCCGGGGGAACCATGAGGATTCTTTTGCAGAATGGTATGAGAATGTGGAAGACAAGGCGGAGAACCGATATTATTATAACACGTATGACGTTCTGACCGGGAGCGCGGAGACGATGGTGAGGATCCCGAGGTATGTGAATTGGATGAAGAGGCTTCCACTCTATAAGAAACTGAAGACGCCGGAGGCATGCTATCTGCTGGCGCATGCATCCACGGAGGGCATCCTGCAGTTCTGGAAACGCTCGAAGGACGGCTTTCTGTGGGATTCCTCCATGGTGGACCGGAAGCGGGGGATCCCGGGATATATTTCTATTGTGGGGCATGTGCCTACGTTTATTATCCGGGGATATCCGGATGAGCCGGCAAGGATCTGGCGCAGTCCCGACGGGACGCTCATCGATGTGGACTGCGGCGCGGCGTTCGCATACTGCGGGGGAAGGCTGGGCTGTCTCTGCCTTGAGACAATGGAAGAGTTCTATGTGTCGGAGAAGGAGGACGGATGAGGATACATTACAGAGTGACAGGAGAGCAGATTGAGATCATCAGGTGCTTCGGGACGGATCCGCAGATTGTCCTTCCGGAGAGGATTGAGGGGCTGCCCGTCGTGAGGACGGCAGCCTATGCATTTTCGGACAGAAAGGGCGCTGAGGAGGAAGACGTGCGCGTCTTCGAGACGGAAGAGCACCGGATGTTCGGCGGCAGCGAAAGCCTGCTCGCGGGCGGGGCGGTTGAGAGTGTCTTCTTTCCGGAGACAATGGAAAAGATCGGCAGATACGCCTTTTACGGCTGCAGGAATCTGAGAGAGCTGTCCTTCTCGGACAGGCTTGCAGACCTCGGAAGCGGGGCGTTCACAGGATGCCGTTCTCTCAGCAGGCTGAAGGTGAAGCTTACAGGCGGAGAGCAGACCTGTGTGAAGGAGATTCTGGGAGAGCTCTGGCAGAGGATTGATGTGACGCTGCTGAGGGGCGGAGAAGAGGCAAGGCTTGTCTTCCCGGAGCACTATGAGGAAGCGGTGGAGAATACGCCGGCGAGGATCCTCTTCACACAGCACCACGGCTCGGGGAATAACTACCGCCAGTGCTTCAGCGGCAGGGCGGCGGACTATCGCAAGTACGACGCCTTGTTTTATCTGGCAAAGGCGCAGGACAGGACAGAAGTGCTGGCGGATCTGGTGTTCTCAAGGCTGATGTATCCGGCTGGGCTGACAGAGAGTGCTGAGCAGGAATATGAGTCTTATATCAGGGAGCATCAGCGGGAAGTGCTGGAATATCTGACGGACAGAGATGCGATGCCCGCGGTGCGGGAGATGGCGAAGCGGGGACTGTGGGAGCGCGGAGCTCTGGACGCCGCTGTTGAGCAGGCGGCGCGGAAAGGGCGGGGTGAGATCCTGAGCTTCCTCATGGAAGAGAAGCACAGGTGTTTCCCTGTGAAAAGAAAGAGATACGAACTGTAGGAGGCGGCGATGACAGAGATCGGATACAGAAAGACAGGACCGGAGGACAGGCCGGATATGGAAGCGGCGGCAGAGAAGCTCAGAAGCCTGGGCGTCAGCATCCTGTGCGCGGCGAGGGATGAGCTGTATTTTTCCATGCGTTTCCTCGACGTCGCCCTGAGCAGCTTTGTCTACCGCATGGATATTTCCGTAAGTCCCTTCGGGACAGACGGAGCAGTCATGTATTTTCACCCTCAGCACCTGGGAGGAATGCTGAGGCAGAACCGGATCCTTGTCAACCGGGGCTATCTGCATATGGTCTTTCACTGCATTTTCCGTCATATGTTTAAGCAGGCGGACGATGAGAGATACTGGGACTTAAGCTGCGATATCGCGGCGGAGCATCTGATCGACGGATGCGGCCTCCGGCCGGTCCGCTGGTCGAGAAGCCTTCTGCGCAGGGAGACTTACCGGAAGCTTGAAGATAAGAAGCGGGTGATGAACGCAGAGCGGATCTTCCGGGAACTGAAGTCCTGGAAGCTTGCGGAGAAAGAGCTTGCCGCGCTCGAGGAAGAGTTCCGGGCAGATGACCACCGCTGCTGGGGAAACAAGAACCCGAAGCAGAGGCAGGAGCCGGAGCTGAGGAAGAAATGGCAGGAAATCAATGAGAAGATGGAGACAGACCTTGAGACCTTTTCAAAAGAAGCGGCAGAGCAGAACGGGAGTTTCCTCGGAGAACTCAGGGTGGAGAACCGGGAACGGCAGGATTACAGAGAATTTCTGAGGAGATTTTCCGTCCTGCGGGAGGAAATGGGAACGGATCCGGACACTTTTGACTACGGCTTCTACAGTTACGGGCTCTCACTGTACGGAAACATGCCGCTGATCGAGCCGCAGGAGACGCGGGAGGTAAAGCGGATTGCGGATTTTGCCGTAGTGATCGACACATCCATGTCCTGCTCGGGAGCTCTTGTCAGGAGATTCCTGGAGGAGACATACAGTGTATTGAAGCAGAATGACAGCTACTTCCGGAAGGTAAACGTCCATATCATCCAGTGCGACGAAAAGGTGCATAAGGACGTGAAAATCACCTCGGAGGAGGAGCTGAGAGAATATATGGAACATTTTGAGCTGTACGGCGAGGGCGGGACGGATTTCCGCCCGGCCTTCGCCTATGTGGATGAGCTGATTCGGCAGGGGGAGTTTGACGACCTGAAAGGACTCATCTACTTTACCGACGGATACGGCATATATCCGCCGCGCATGCCGGCCTATAAGACGGCGTTCGTTTTTGCAGAAGAGGATTATACAGATGCGGATGTTCCGCCCTGGGCGATCAGGCTGATATTATGACATCGGAGGAGAAAGAGATTTGAATATAAAACGTGCAAAACAGGAGATCAAGGATACCATAGAGGCATATCTTGCAAAGGATGCTTTCGGGGGCTACAGGATCCCGTCGATCCGTCAGCGCCCCGTGCTTCTGATGGGACCGCCGGGGATCGGCAAGACACAGATCATGGAGCAGATTTCGAAGGAGATGGGCATCGGCCTTGTGGCATATACAATCACGCACCATACAAGGCAGAGCGCTGTGGGGCTTCCGTTTATCAGAGAAAAAGAATACGGCGGCAGGACATATTCTGTGACAGAGTATACGATGAGTGAGATCATCGCCTCGGTTTACGAGAAGATGGAGCAGACCGGCATCCCGGAAGGAGTGCTGTTTATCGATGAGATCAACTGTGTGTCCGAGACGCTGGCGCCTGCCATGCTGCAGTTCCTCCAGGCAAAGACCTTCGGCAATCAGAAGCTCCCGGAGGGCTGGATCATCGTGGCGGCGGGAAATCCGCCGGAGTATAACAAGTCGGTCAGAGATTTTGACGTGGTGACGCTGGACCGACTTAAGAAGATCGATGTGGAAGCGGATTTTTCCGTGTGGAAGGAGTATGCATACCGGCAGGAGATCCATCCGGCGGTCATCTCGTATCTGGAGATGCGCAGAGAGAACTTCAGCAGGATCGAGAACACAGTGGACGGCAGGCAGTTCGCCACGGCCAGAGGCTGGGAGGATCTCTCGGAGCTTATCCGGGTCTATGAGGATCAGGGGAAAACGGCGGACCGGGATGTGGTTTTCCAGTATATTCAGCACAGGACTGCAGCGAAAGATTTTGCGAATTATCTGGAACTCTACTATAAATATAAGAAAGACTACAGCGTGGAGGATATCCTGGAGGGAAAATGGGATGCGGTGACCGTACAGAAGATAAAAGCGGCTCATCTGGATGAACATCTCAGTATCGTCAGCCTGCTGAACGGAAAACTGAGCGGGCTGTTCGCGGAGTGCTTCCGGATGGATTCCTATGTGTCGAAGCTCTATGAATATCTGATCTGCTACAGGGACAGTCAGAATACGATGATGCTGGAGGATGTGCTGAGGATCGCAGAGAAGGATCTGGAGGACCAGAAGCGGGCGGAGCTTCTTACCCGCGAAGAAGAGAAGACAATGCTCCGGGTCATCGAGACGCTGGAGAAGTTTTCGTCAGAGCTGAAAGGCGAGCTGTTCATCGGAGACGCCGCGTTCGATGAAGTGAGGACTATGTTCAGCAGAGAGACGGATGCACTGTCCTCCATGCTTGCCCGGACGTCGGCAGTGCTCGAGAATGCGTTCCGCTTCCTGGAAGATGCGTTCGGAGAGAGCCAGGAGATGGTTGCCTTCGTCACCGAGCTGAATGCAGACTATTACGGCGTATGGTTCATCCGCGAGAATGGATGCGATCTCTACTACCGCTACAATAAGGGGCTCTTATTCGACGAACGGCAGCAGGAGATCGTGCGGCAGATGGACGAGGTGGAAGAGATGCTGAATACTGCGGTCCGCACCTGATTCCTGTCTTTTTTTCTGCGGGAGATTATGCTAGAATGAAACCAATGGCATTAAAACATTTTGAATTGAGAGAGGCGATAACATGGATGTAAGAAAAAAGAGAAACGAGGCTCTCGGCAGACGCGTGGTCCGGGCGCTGGAATCACGGAATATGGAGGCCTATTATGCGGCGACGAAAGAAGAGGCGGTGAAGAAAGCGCTGGAGCTGATCCCGAAGGGGAGCACGATCAATATGGGCGGCTCGATGTCCGTGCGGGAATCCGGGCTTCTGGACGCCATCAGTTCCGGAGACTATAAGTTTTACGACCGGGATATGGCTGCGACCCCGGAGGAGCGGAATGAGATTGCGCTGAAGGCGTTCACCTGCGACTGGTTCCTGGGAAGCGTCAATGCAATGAGCGAGGACGGCGTTTTCGTGAACATCGACGGCAATGCGAACAGGGTCGCGGCGTATGCGTTCGGACCGAAGAATGTTCTCCTTATCGTCGGGATGAACAAGGTTGTAAAGACAGAGGAAGACGCAATGCACCGCGCGAGGAACGAAGCGGCCCCGATCAATACGCAGCGGTTCGGCTGCGACACGCCGTGCACAAAGAACGGAAGCTGCGCGGACTGTAAGAGCCCGGACTGCATCTGCTGTCAGATCATGATCACGAGGTTCAGCAGGATACCGAAGCGGTTCAAGATTATCCTTGTGGATGAGAATCTCGGATTCTGACCGGAGATGGGACTGACTTAAGGACAGAGCAGACAGCGGGAAGACGGGGAAGAGGCAGAAAAAGAATACATCAGGGCAGCAGTGCTGAAAGAAAGGAAAAACGGAAATGGAGAGAGATCAAGAGAAGCGGCCTTCAGGCACAGAACGCGGCGAGGCGGCGCGGAAGAGAAAGAAACGGCATCCGGAAAACGGGGAGGCGCCTTCCGGGCGGGGGAACTCCGCAGGAGGCAGGAACAGGAAACGGACAAAGGCAGGAGCAGCAGAGGAGCGCCGGGGCGCCGGGGCTAAGAGCGCAAAGAAAAGGAAGCAGAAAAAGGGGTCGCTCAATATCGGATCTACAGTGGTCCTGATCGCGGCGGTCTGTGTGTTTGTCTTCTCCCTGTATCAGCTCGTTATGACGCTGGTTCCCTATTATACCGGCGGACAGGAATACGACGAGATCAGGGATCTGGCGATCACAACGGATGACGACGACGGAGAGGGATCGGGACAGGGCTTCAGTGTTGATTTCGACGCCCTGCTCGAACAGAATGCAGATACTGTCGCGTGGATACGGTTTGACGAACCTTCGCAGATCAACTATCCGGTGGTCAAGAGCGCGGACAACAAAGAGTATCTGACAAAGACTTTTGTCGCAAATGACAACAAGCTCGGGGCAATCTTTATGGACTGCCGGAACAATTCGGATTTTTCGGATAGAAACACATTTATTTACGGACATCATCTGAATGTGGGCGGAGAGATGTTCTCAGAGCTGCTTCAGTATGAGGATGAATCCTTCTGCAAAGAGAATCCGAACTTTTATATTTATACACCGGATGGAAAGGTCAGGATGTACACGGTCTTTTCGGCGGGGATCGTCAAGGATACGGCGGACAACTACAAGATTACATATGAGTCAGACGAGGCATTTACAGAATATCTCAACGTTTGTAAATCGTCCTCCAATTATCAGGTGGATGTAGAACTGAACGCGCAGTCGAAGATCGTAAGCCTTTCGACATGTACGAATGTGCGCGATGACGAGAGATTCCTCGTCCAGGGCGTTCTCACAGAGGAACTGGGCGGGGAGTAGAAACTCTCCGAACGGGGAAAAGAGCCCTTCCATAAGGGGAAAGGAGCAGAAAAGTGGCAGACAGATTTGAAGTCGGGGATATTATCAGGATGAAAAAACCCCATCCCTGCGGCAGCCATGAATGGGAGATCCTGAGAGTCGGGGCGGACTTCCGGCTCAAGTGCGCGGGATGCAGCCATCAGATCATGGTTCCCAGGAAACTGGTGGAAAAAAATACGAAGCAAATCACAAAAAAGGCTTGAATCCCGCAGATTCTTATGGTATCATGAATAACCGTGACATACTGCCGGAAAGATTCCGGCGATCGATCAAAATTCCTTGTTCCCGGTGAGAAGGCCGGGGGCCAGAGACCATAAGGAGGTGCAGAGCATGAACAAGTATGAATTAGCTGTTGTTGTAAGCGCAAAACTCGAGGACGAAGCGAGAGCGGATGTGATCGAGAAGGTAAAAGCACTTGTTACACGTTTCGGCGGCAACGTGACAGACGTGGATGAGTGGGGCAAGAGAAGATTCGCTTACGAGATCCAGAAGATGAGAGAAGGATATTACTACTTTGTTCACTTCGAGGCTGACGCTACAGTTCCGGGCGAAGTTGAACAGCGTATCCGCATTATGGACAACGTACTCAGATATTTATGCGTGAAACAGGAAGCATAAGCGGAAAGAGGTATATATGAATAAAGCGATTTTAGTAGGACGGTTGACAAGAGATCCAGAAGTAAGATATTCACAGGGCGATAATGCGACGGCAGTCGCAAGATATACGATTGCTGTTGACCGCAGATTCAAGAGGGACGGAGAGCCGACAGCGGATTTTATTCCGTGCGTCGTATTCGGACGTTCCGCTGAGTTCGCGGAGAAGTATTTCCGCCAGGGAATGCGGGTTTCTATTTCCGGCCGTATCCAGACCGGAAGCTACACGAACAGGGACGGCGTGAAGGTTTACACGACGGAAGTGATCGTGGAGGAGCAGGAATTTGCAGAGAGCAGGGCTGAGAGTGAAGCGAACAGAGCTTCCTATAATCGTCAGCAGCCTGCGCCGTCGCCGAGCGTTGACGCAGGAGACGGATTTATGAATATCCCGGATGGCATTGATGAGGAGCTGCCGTTCAACTGACCGGAAACACTTAGTGAGCGCAAGACGCAGTCGAAGCGTGAATTTAGTGTGAGGTCGTTCAATTTCTCGGGCAAGGCTTTTTCGAGCCTGGAAAATTGAATTTCATTTGTGAAGAAAGGAGAACACCATCATGGCTTACGAGAAGGGAAGCAGACCGGAAGGCGGCTTCAAGAGAAGAGGCCCGGCGCGCAGAAGAAAAAAAGTGTGCGTATTCTGTGGTAAAGAGAATAACGAAATTGATTACAAGGACGTTGCAAAGTTAAAGAAATATGTTTCCGAGAGAGGAAAGATCCTCCCGAGAAGAATCACAGGAAACTGCGCAAAGCATCAGAGAGCTCTTACAGTAGCGATCAAGAGAGCAAGACACATTGCGCTGATGCCGTACGTTCAGGACTAATTGAGGATAATAAGAGGCTGTCGCCAGTGCGATGGTCTCTTTTTTTGCGAAAGTATTGTTGACATATGTTCATAATATAGTATACTTATACTCAGAGCTGCATTACTATATCAGCAGAAGGGAGGAGAGGATCATGGCAAGACCGACAAAACAGCGCTGCATCTGTTCGCTGCCCCGTGTGACAGGATTCAGCCCGCAGGGCTGCAAGGCGTCCGGCAGCATTAACCTTACATATGACGAGTACGAAGTGCTCCGCCTGCTGGATCACATGCAGATGACGCAGGAACAGTGCGCGAAGCGGATGCAGATCTCCCGCCCGACTGTGACTAGGATCTACGACGAAGCCAGACGGAAGATGGCAGATATGCTCGTGGGCGGGAAGTCTCTTACGATCGGCGGCGGAGACGTATTCGTCTGCCCGGCGATGCGGCCGGAATGTGCCGGGGAAGAGCATTGCTGCCATAAGGACCCGGAACTTTCGCGGGGAGTCAGGAGTCCCGGAGAGGACTCGGCGGGCGAGTAAAAGCGTCAGGGAACTCAGTGGCGGAAAATTGAAAATGAGCAGTGAAAAAAGAAGAGAGGTAGAGAAGATGAAGGTACTCATTATCGGCGGCGTTGCTGCCGGAACGAAAACTGCGGCGAAGCTGAAAAGAGAAGACAGAAGTATTGAAGTAACAGTCATCACGAAGGACCAGGATATCTCCTACGCGGGATGCGGACTGCCGTATTATGTGGGAGGATTTATCGAGAGCAGGGATGAGCTGATCGTCAATACGCCTCAGAAATATTCCGGGCTTACAGGAGTCGAAGTGCGCACCGGGAAAGAGGCGGTTGCCCTTGATGCGGATAAGAAGGAAGTTACGGTAAAGGACGTGCAGACCGGCAATACAGAGGTCTGTTCCTATGATAAGCTGGTGCTCGCGGTCGGCGCCTCCGCGGCGGAGCTCCCGGTCAAAGGAAAGGAACTGCCGGGCGTATTCAAGATGAGGACGCCGGACGATGCGGAGGCGATGCGTACATATGCGGAGACAAACGGCGTGAAGAAAGCGGTTGTGATCGGCGCCGGATTTATCGGTCTTGAGGCTGCGGAAAACCTGCATGCACGGGGAATCAATGTGACGGTCATTGATTTTGCTCCACAGATCCTGCCGAATATTCTCGACCCGGAGATGGCTGCCTATGCGAAGAAGCATCTTCTTGGGCAGGGTATCCGGGTAATTACAGGGACGAGTGCGGAGGAAGTGCTCGGGACAGATAAGGTGACAGGCGTGAAGACGTCTGCCGGGACAATGCCCTGCGAGATGCTGATCATGGCTGCAGGAATCCGTCCGAATACGGACTTTCTCGAGAACACCGGGATCGAGATGTTTAAGGGAACCATCCTTGTGGACGGCCAGATGAAGACAAATCTTGACGATGTCTATGCGGCGGGCGACTGTGCGATGGTGACGAACCGGATCACGGGAAAGAGACAGTGGTCGCCGATGGGCTCTACAGCGAACCTTGCGGGCCGTACTCTGGCGCAGGTGCTCGCAGGCGGACAGAAGACTTATCCGGGCGTGCTCGGAACCGGCGTGGTAAAGCTGCCGGGCTTAAATGTAGGACGCACCGGTCTTACAGAGGCTCAGGCGAAAGAGGCGGGTTATGATGTGATCACCGCTCTTGTGCCCACAGACGACAAGGCGCATTACTATCCGGACGCATCATTCTTCATCACGAAAGTGATCGCGGACAAGACGACGAGGAAGCTGCTCGGAGTTCAGGTATTCGGACCGGGCGAAGTAGATAAGATGGTGGATATCGCGGTCATGGGCATCAATATGGACGCGAAACTTGACGATTTCGAAAATGCGGACTTCGCGTATGCCCCGCCGTTCTCCACAGCGATCCATCCGTTCGTGCAGGCGGTCTACGTGCTGATGAACAAGATCGACGGTACGATTGTCAGCATGACTCCGGCGGAATATGCGTCGGGCGCGGCAAAGGGATACCGTGTGGTGGATGTGCAGCCCGAGCCGGCGATCCGCGGAGCGTTCTTTGTCAATCTGGCGCAGGTGAACGGAGAGATCGAAGGCCTTGACAAGGACGAGAAGCTCCTGCTTGTATGCGCAAAAGGAAAGAGAGCATACTTCCTGCAGAACAGGATGCGCTATTACGGATACAAAAATACAGTTGTACTTGAAGGAGCAACCTTCTTTAACGATGTAAAAGTGGAGAATGCCGAAGGCGCGGTCTCCAAGGAAGAAGAGACGAGAGTGAAAGCGCTCGGCTTCCTGAAAGATAAACGGACGCCGGACAAATTTAACGGGCGTGTTATTACGAGAAACGGAAAAATAACGGCGGCTGAAGCGAGGACGATTGCAGAGGCAGCGGAGCTGTACGGAAGCGGCGAGGTGACCATGACCTCCCGTCTGACGATGGAGATCCAGGGAGTGCCGTTCGACAACATCGAGCCTCTGAGAGAATATCTGATGCAGGCGGGGCTTGAGACAGGCGGTACGGGTTCGAAGGTCCGCCCGGTCGTATCCTGCAAGGGAACGACATGCCAGTACGGGTTGATCGATACATTTGCCCTGTCCGAGGAGATCCATGAGAGATTTTTCCACGGATACAGCAGTGTCAAGCTGCCGCACAAGTTCAAGATCGCGGTCGGCGGATGTCCGAACAACTGTGTGAAGCCGGATCTGAATGACCTGGGGATCATCGGCCAGAGAGTGCCGCAGATCGATCTGGAGAAGTGCCGCGGATGCAAGGTATGCCAGATCGAGAATAACTGCCCCATCGGCGTGGCGAAGATGGCGGACGGCAGGATCACGATCGATGAGACTGCATGCAACCACTGCGGACGCTGTGTCGGCAGATGCCCGTTCCATGCGGTTGAGGATTACACGAACGGATACCGTGTATACATCGGCGGACGCTGGGGCAAGAAAGTGGCTCAGGGAAGATATCTGGATAAAGTATTCACGGACAAAGAAGAAGTTCTCGCTATTGTAGAAAAAGCGATCCTTCTGTTCCGCGAGCAGGGGATTACGGGAGAGAGGTTTGCCGACACTGTGGCAAGGCTTGGCTTTGAGAATGTGCAGGAGCAGCTTCTCGCCGATGACCTGCTTGCGAGAAAAGAAGAGAATATCAAGGCACAGAAGCATCTGAAAGGCGGGGCGACCTGCTGAGTATGACTGCGGGCTGAGCGGCATCTGAAAGCAGTCCGGCGGAGCTGAGAAGGGCATCCCCGGCGGGGCGCAGAATGATATGCGTTCCCGCCCGTGGGATGCCCTTTTGACAGGGCGGGAGCTGCGGTCGCCGCGGGGGCGTTTTTTCTCAGTGAAACAGTAGTGGATTAAAACAGGAAAAGATGATATAATAATGTCATTCTATGTGGGGCAGAGAGTCTCTCTGTCTCTTTGGTGCGCTGAAATTCTGTGTTCTGGGCACAGTGTGAAGTGAGGTAAACGTTATGGAAAAAAACAAAATGCGTTTAAAGGGACAGCTCAGGATGTACATGCACTGGCCGCTGATTATGGCAGTGCTTCTTGTAGCCATGAATATCTGGATGTATATGATCGACAAAAAGGCGGGATTCGTCATGACGCTGTTTGTCATCGTTTATCTGGT
>CALWQS010000062.1 GCA_944383745.1 uncultured Mediterraneibacter sp.
GACCTGCACGGGCCGCACCATGTAGCCCAAAAGTTGAGGAAGACGACCTTCCCCCTGTAGTCAGACAGCCTGTGAGTGTTGCCATACTGGTCGGCCAGTTCAAAGTCAAATGCCGCGGTTCTTCTTTCTGCGTCTCCGTCTTCTTCTCCAGGATCCGTCTGCGCGCCGGCAGAATCGTCTTCATCCTGCTGTGCGTTGTCTGTATCTTCATCCGGATCCTGCTTCGCACTGCCAGTGTCAGCCTCCTGCTGCTCCGCGTCTTCCTCTCCCTGTCCGCTGTCCGTATCAGAAACCATCCCTCCCTGCACGGACGAAAGATATCCGGTGATACTGTTCAACGTCCCGGTAACCATCAGAAGTCCCAAAAATACCATGAGAACTCCGCCTGCCTTGACCGTATATCTGACTGCATTCCTGTGCTTTCTGAAAAATCCCAGCATCTTTGCGGTAAAAAGCCCTGCCGCCAGAAACGGCAGTATAAATCCCAGTGTATATACACCGATCAGCAGGAATCCTTTCGCACTTGTCTGGGCGCTTCCCGCCATCAGAAGCACGCTGGCAAGAGCCGGGCCTACGCACGGCGTCCACGCAAAGCTGAATGTAAATCCCATAATCAGCGCAGTCAGCGGAGACATGGTCATCTTCTCGAGTCGGAACGGGATGCGGTGCTCTTCGCTGAGCAGGCGCGATCTGCCGAAGACTCCGAACTGATACAGTCCGAAAAGAATGACGAGGACTCCCCCGATCCGTGCAAAGAGCATTCTCTGTTCTTTGAAAAAAGTACCTGCCGCCGATGCACCGAGGCCGAGTATAAAGAACGCCGCGCTTATCCCGAGCGCAAAAAACAGAACACGGAGGAAAAGCCTGCCCCCGCTGCCTTTCTGCGTCTCTTTTCCGGCGCTTCCGCCGCTGACCGCGCTCTCTGCGCCGAGGCCTCCTGAAAGATAGCCCAGATACAGAGGAACAAGAGGGAGGACGCAGGGTGAAAAAAAGCTGAGGAGCCCCTGGATGAATACTGCGAAAGCTGAAATTCCTGTTTCTATCGTAAAGCCCATATAAAATATCTCCTGTCGATTTTCGGTCAGTATATCATATATTCTTTACAGATGCATCCTATTTCTTCAGGAAAAACCGCATTGTAAATCACACGCCTGCATAGTATAATAGCTCCGGTATTTAAAGTAGGAGGATTGACAAAGATGCAATACATATTATTAGGCTCTGCGATCATACTTGAGATTATCGCAACTACGCTGCTGAAAGCTTCTGAAGGATTTACAAGACTGCTGCCGGCCGCCGGCTGCATCATCCTATATATTCTCTGCTTCTACGCATTCTCAAAAGCGCTGCTGAGCATTGACCTTGGCGTCGCTTATGCCACCTGGTGCGCGGGAGGAATTGTAGCTACTACAATCATATCGGCAGCCGTATTCGGACAGAAGGTAAATACTGTCGGCGTCATCGCGATTATCCTGATCATCGTCGGATGTGTAATCCTGAATCTCTTCGGCACGTCTGGAAAATAGAGGATCGTCCTCAGCAAAAACAGCGGCATCCCCAAAACTGTAATTCGGGTATGCCGCTGTTTTTATAATAGCATAAAGTTAACATGGCAGATTAACTTTTCTATCCTTCCGTCTTCGGTCTGCGCTGCGCCGCATCAGCGCTGTCTGCCGCATGATGCAATCAAAAATCAAGACCTCGTTTTCAAACATTCTGTTATCATTTCGCCGGCTCCAGGTCAAATCCAAAATATCTCACTGCATTATTGTAGGAGATATCTTTCACGATCCCGCCGAGTATTTTCATGTCTTTCGGGTATTCTCCGTTCTCCACCCAGTTTCCGAAAAGTTCGCACAGAATCCTCCGGAAATATTCATGCCTTGTATAGGAAAGGAAACTCCTGGAATCTGTCAGCATTCCCACAAAGTTGCTCAGGCAGCCCAGATTCGCAAGAGACGTCATCTGTTTTGTCATTCCTGTTTTGTGGTCGTTGAACCACCATGCGGATCCCTGCTGGATCTTCGCCGCAGCGTCGCAGTCCTGGAAGCATCCGAGAATCGTGCCGATCGCTTCGTCGTCGTTCGGGTTCAGGCTGTAGATGATTGTCTTCGGAAGTTCTCCCGTCACGTTCAGTGCATTCAGAAAATCTGCCATCTGTCCTGACGGCGCATAGTTGTTGATGCAGTCATATCCAGTATCTGGTCCCAGGCGGTCGAACATCGGAGTATTATTATCCCTCTTACATCCGTAGTGAAGCTGCATGACCCATCCCAGCCTGCTGTACTCTCTTCCCACGAACAGCATGAATGCAGTCTTGTACTTCAATTCTTCTTCTTTTGTAACCTCGCCTCCAGCAAGCTTTTTCGCCACGATCGCTTCGATCTCTTCCTCGGAAGCAGGTGCGTACATCACATACTCGAGAGCGTGATCCGAAGCGCGGCATCCCATCTCATCAAAAAATGCCATCCGCTTCTTCAGCGCTTCCTTTATATCCGCAAATGTGCGGACCTCCATCCCTGCTGCAGCCCCGAGTTCTTTCAGATAATCCGCAAATCCCGGCTTCTCGATGCCGTTTGCCTTATCCGGGCGCCATGCAGGAAGGACCTGGACCTCAAACGCCTCATCCTCTTTGAGCACCTTGTGCCACTCAAGGGAATCCACCGGATCGTCCGTGGTACAGATCAGCGTAACGCCGGACTGCCGGATGATGTTCCTCACACTCATGGAATCCTCCGCCAGCTTCGCGTTGCACAGGTTCCAGACCTCCTCTGCGGTCTCTCCGTTGAGCACTCCGTTATAACCGAAATATCTGCGCAGCTCCAGGTGGCTCCAGTGATACAGCGGGTTTCCGATCCCCCGCTCCAATGTCTCCGCCCATTTCTGGAATTTCTCCCGGTCCGAGGCGTCACCCGTGATATACCTCTCCTCCACGCCGTTGGAGCGCATCAATCTCCATTTATAATGGTCGCCGCCCAGCCATACCTGGGTGATGTTGTCAAACTTTCTGTCCTTTGCGATCTCCTCCGGGTTGATATGGCAGTGGTAGTCCAGGATCGGCGTCTCCTCCGCATATCCGTGGAACAGTTCCTTTGCTGTCTCTGTACTCAGCAGGAAATCCTTGTCCATAAATTCTTTCATTCTCAATCCTCTCCCTTCACATTTTCTTAAATCCCCATCTTAATTCATCCGCTCTATCAGACGTATCCCATCAAACCGGGCAGCCAAAGCGAAAGTTGCGGGATATAGGTCACAAGCATCAGCACGATGATGATCGCTGCAAAATACCACAAAAGCTGTTTAAACACTGTCTCGATCTTGACTTTTCCGACCTTCACTCCTACAAACAAGGTCGTTCCCACCGGAGGTGTGATCGTTCCGATACAGAGGTTGAAGATCAGCATGATACCGAAATGAATCGTGTGCATTCCCAGTGCCGTACACACCGGAAGGAAGATCGGGGTAAAGATCAGGCACGCCGGCGTCATATCCATAAATGTTCCCACGAACAGGAGCAGGATGTTGATGATGAACAGGATGATATATTTGTTATCCGTCAGTCCCAGAAGCGCCGTTGAGATCGCTGTCGGGATCCCTGTAAACGCCATGATCCAGGACATGATGTTGGACACGCCGATCAGGAAGATAATGATACCGGTCATCTCCGCACTCTCTTTTAATATCTTCGGGATCTCTTTCCAGGTGATAGACTTATAGAAGAACAGGGACAGCACCAGGCTGTATACCACCGCGATCGCAGATCCTTCCGTTGCAGTGAACACGCCTTTGATTATACCGCCAATGACGATAATGATCAGGAGCAGGCAGGGCAGCGCCTGGAATACGATCGTCAGTTTCTCTTTTATGGAAAGCTTTACTTTATTCACATATCCTCTCTTCTTTGCCAGGACGTAGATCACGACCATGCAGGCAAGCCCCCAGAGGATTCCCGGAATATATCCTGCCATGAACAGAGCCGCAACGGAAGTCCCTCCGCTGACAAGGGAGAACGTGATCATAACGTTGCTGGGCGGGATCAAAAGTCCTGTCGGAGCTGTCGCGATGTTTGCCGCAGCAGAAAAGTTTCTGTCATATCCCTCTTCTTCCTCCACCGGCCCGATGATGGATCCCATGGCAGATGCTGCCGCTGTACCGGATCCCGAGATTGCGCCGAAGAGCATGTTTGCCACTACGTTCGTGTGAGCCAGAGCGCCCGGCGCACGTCCGCAGAGGATCTTCGCAAGGTTGATGAGGCGGATGGCGATACCGCCCTTGTTCATGATATTTCCCGCCAATATGAAAAACGGGATCGCAAGCAGCGAAAACGTCGAGATTCCGGAAAATATCCTCTGTGCGCCGGTGACAACGGCAATGTCCAGGGACATGACCGGAAGGATGGCGCAGATCGACGACACGCCCAGAGCCACTGCGATCGGAACGCCGGAAACCAGCATGATGACCAGCAGTACCAGAATGATCAGTCCACTTAAAATTGCAATATCCATATCTTTTCCTCCTTCCTACTCATCCGTCGGATCCGGCATCACACCTTTTGCACGGACGATATCAATCATATTAAGTACATTGTATATCAGGATGATCACACCACAGATCGGAATAACCAGATAGACTGCTCCCATAGGAATGCCCAGGGATGCCGTCACTTGTGCGAACGCGAGTTTTGTGATGCTGATCCCTCCATATACAAGCACAACGAATGTGAACGCAAAGACCAGGAGCTCGATCACCAGTTCCAGAATCATGCGTTTTGTACCTGTCAGCTTGTCCGCGATAAATCCCATTCTCATATGATCTCTTTTCCCGAAGACAAGCGCCGAAGCAAACAGAGCCATCCATGTAAAGCTGTATGTAAGAAGCCAAACCGTGACGGCATTTATCAGGGAAGTATCGTCCTCTGCCAGCCCATCGCCCAGGGACTGAAAAATATGATCAACGCCCAGGATGGCGTTTATACCCTCGCCATGCGGGGTGCCGAGAACGGACAGCCTGTGGAGAACATCGAGGTCATCACCTCTGTTTCCCGCTGCATCAATCCCTATGAGGATTATGACGCACTGATGGAACTGGCGCGCAGCGAAGACCTTGAAGTTGTCGTATCTAACACCACAGAGGCAGGGATCGCCTACCACGAAGGAGATCAGCTCACTGACCGTCCCCCCGTTTCTTTTCCTGCCAAAGTAACCGCCTTCCTCTATGAGAGATATCGGGCGTTTGAGGGCGCTTCTGACAAAGGACTCCTCTTCCTTCCGGTGGAACTGATCGACAACAACGGCGCAGAACTTAAAAGAATCATCCTCCAGTATGCTAAAGAGTGGGAACTGGGAGATGATTTCATCCGCTGGATCAGCGAGGCAAATGAGTTCACCAGCACTCTGGTGGACCGGATCGTAACCGGATATCCGAGAGACGAAATCTCTTATTTCGAGGAAAAACTGGGATACAAAGATAATATCATCGATACCAGCGAACTCTTCAACCTCTGGGTAATTGAAGGCGATAAGAAGTGGGCAGAGAAGCTCCCTGTACATAAGACTGACGCAAATGTGATCTGGACCGATGACGTAAAACCGTACAAGAGGCGTAAGGTCCGCATCCTGAACGGCGCCCACACCTCCACCGTCCTCGCCGCATACCTTGCCGGGTATGATATCGTGGGCGACTTTATGAAGGATGACACTGTGCGCACGTTCATGAACGATGTGATCTACAAAGAAGTCATCCCCACCCTGGATCTTCCGAAAGAGGAGCTGGAATCCTTCGCAGCCGCTGTCAACGACCGGTTCGCGAACCCCTATATCAAACACAAACTGCTGGATATTGCCCTGAACTCCTGCTCCAAGTTCAACGCGAGATGCCTGCCGTCCCTCCTGGGATATGTGGAGACGAATGGCGAGCTCCCGAAGTGCCTGGCTTTCTCTCTGGCTGCATTTATCAAGTTCTATCAGGGTGAGATGAAAGACGGCGTTTACACCGGGACAAGAAAAGACGGAACTCAGTACCAGATCCGTGACGACGAAGCTGTCTTGAACTTCTTTGCAGAGATATGGAAGAACGGAGATGCGGATGCCGTTGCAGAGGCAGTCCTCTCTAACACTGATTTTTGGAGTGGAAAAGACCTGACCTCAGTTGCCGGATTAAAAGACGCTGTTGCCGGATACTTGAGAAATCTGGAGACAAAAGACGCCAAAGAGATCATGGCGGAACTGATCTAGTGCAGTGTTCGACAAATAACTGAACCAATCCGCAGAATACTTTTTCGAGTGTGCGGGTCAAAAAACCGCAGGCGCAGCGGGCTGCGTCGAGGTTTTTTGATCCGTGCAGCCGAGAAAGCAGGAAAGCGATTTGATTCTGCTGTTTCGTTTTTTATGCTTTTCGGGTATGGCATTGTGCAAGCCACAGTCCGTTTAGAACAGACCCTTGAGCACATTCACGCAGCCTTCTATTCCCAGCTTCGATGAGTCCAGTACCACGTCATAATTCTTCAGATTGCTCCAGTCATTTCCTGTATTAGCACGGAAATAGCCCTCTCTCTTTTTATTAAAATATCTCCGCGTTGATTCTACATCTTCCGGCGCGATCCCGTAATCCTGTGTAATCCGTTCCCTGACCTCATCCTCGTTCTCTGAATGAATAAATACTTTCACTACGCCTCCCTGGTCTTTCAGCGCATCGCAGGCGCAGTGCCCAAGGAAGATTGCCGGTCCCTCTGTCGCCAGCCGGCGGATCTCAAGCTGCTCGTCGAGGAAAACTTTTCCTTCTGCCGTCAGCATATCCGGATTCCCGGTCTGTACACGGCTCATGACAAACATCGTATAGAGCACGCTTCCGGTCGCTTTTTCTTCATACTGATTGATCCGCTCAACCGGGATCCCCTGCTTCTTCGCTACCGCCTCCAGGATCTCCTGACCGTAGCAGGGAACACCGCAGGCCTCAGACAGCTTCCGCGCGATCTTTGTACCGCCGCTCCCATATTCTCTCTCAATTGTGATATAACGAAATTTCATATCCATGCCTCCTCGCAGCAAAGCCTGTACAAACCGGCTGTTATCCTGAATACAGAACGCATCACGCCGGCCAAGTTATTTCTCACAGGTGTATTAATATTCATACGTTGATTGTTCTCTGCTATGGTATTATAATAAAAATATGTTTTCGCCACAATGGGCACGTAAGCTTTCCTGTGGTTTAATACACACATCTCAGGAATATGTGTATTAAAACCAAGTAAAATATATAAAGGAGTACGCACAGCGATGAAGCAGACACCGAAGCAGGATCTTCGATTTGTTAAAAACGAAAAGCTGATACAGACGACATTCCGTGAAATGATGGCAGAGACCGAGTATTCAAAAATCTCGATCAAAGAGCTGACAGAGCGGGCGCAGATCAACCGGAAAACATTTTATCTCCACTACCCTTCCCTGGATCATCTGCTCGCCGCACTGCAGTCTGAACTCATGGCGCCTACCCTCCGGATGATCTCTGAGACGGCCTTCCCGGATGATGTAGAAAAGATCATCCAGCACAGCTTCCAGTTCATGGCGGCTCTCAATCCTGTTGATAAGAAGATCCTCTCGAGCAAAGGCCACATTACAGACGAAAAAAGCCCCTCGGATCTGATCCGTGAGCATTTTTTCGTAAAATACGACAGTTTTCCTGAATATAACCGCTTCGAGAGCAATCTCATCATCACGTATTTTTCCGTCTGCCTCGGCGTAATCTACCGGCAGTGGGAAGTAGACGGGCAGCGGATCCCCATCGAGGAGATGGTTCCTCTTGCCACCCGCCTTATCCTTCACGGACTGTACGGGGCGGGGCTGACTGAAAAGGGTTTCTGCAGGGCAGACTCGTCTGAGAGACCGTCCGATCCGTGACCGCAGACTCCTGTATAATACTTATCTCTCTGATGTCAACAGGTTTTTATACTCCTGAATATGCAGAATAACCGCCGTCGATCGGGATGCATACTCCCGTGATAAATCCTGCCGCATCATTGTTGATCAGGAACAGCACTGCTCCTGCCAGATCTTCCAGCTCGCCGAATCTTCCCATCGGAGTTCCTGCCAGGATCTTCGCTGTACGTGCCGTCGGTGTTCCGTCCTCGTTAAACAGAAGACCGCGGTTCTGATTGCCCACGAAGAATCCCGGAGCGATCGCATTCACACGAATGCCGGATTTCGCAAAATAAGTTGCCAGCCACTGAGTGAAGTTCACGATCGCGGCCTTTGCTCCTGAGTATGCCGGAATCTTTGTAAGCGGTGTATATGCGTTCATAGAAGCAATATTCAGGATATTTCCATTTCTTTCGATCATATCTCCGGCAAATACCTGAGTCGGCAGCAGAGTTCCCAGCCAGTTCAGCGCGAACACGAACTCCACACCGCTCTTGTCGAGCTCGAAAAATGTCTTGCAGTTTTCAATATCCTTCGCTTCAAAATGGAACTCATTGTCCGTCGTAGCGCGCGGATTGTTTCCGCCCGCACCGTTGATCAGCACGTCGCACGGACCAAGCTCTGCCAGGATCTGTTCATGCACCTGGTCAAGGTTCTCACGATCCAGTACGTTTGCCTTATATGCCTTTGCCGTTCCGCCCTCTGCAATGATCTTGTCCGCAACTTTCTGAGCGGCTTCCTCGTTCAGGTCGAGAACTGCCACCTTGCCGCCTGCTGCCGCCAGCTTCTCTGCGAACATACCGCAGATCGCGCCGCCTGCACCTGTGATAACACAAACTTTACCCGTCAGATCTGTATCCAATACATTTTTCCCCATAATGCTTTTCTCCTTTATCTTTTTTTATTTTCTTCAAATGATACATAATATCTCCCCGCGGCTGCCGCGGACAGAGTGTTTTCTTATTTTCCTGCTGCTTTCTCGCATGCTTCGAACAGGCCGTTGATATACGCTGCGCCGAGTGCGCGGTCATACAGTCCGTATCCCGGTTTTCCTTCTTCTCCCCAGATCATTCTTCCGTGGTCCGGACGAACATATCCGTCAAATCCGGTCTCGACGAGCGCTTTTGTGATCTCATACATATCGAGGGAACCGCAGGATGAGAGATGCGCTCTCTCTTCAAATGATCCGTCGTCCATGATCTTGACATTGCGCATGTGCATGAATCCGATCTTTCCCATGGAGGAATACTTGCGGACCAGGGCCGGGATGTCATTGAACTTCGCACAGCCGAGTGATCCGGTGCAGAGGCAGAGTGTGTTGGACGGAGAATCCACGATGGACAGATAGCGGTCCAGGTTCGCCTCGCAGGTGATCACACGCGGAAGCCCGAAGATCGGGTACGGCGGGTCATCCGGATGAAGCGCCATGACGACTCCACATTCTTCTGCCACAGGAATCACTTTTTTCAGGAAAATCTCAATGTTCTTCCAGAGTCCTTCCTCACCCAGCTCTCCGTACGCCTGGATCAGGCCGCGGACCTCGTCCTGTGTATAGCTTGCGTCCCATCCCGGAAGATTGATGTCGTCCTTGAGCGGGTCAAGGCCTTTCATCTGATCCCAGTACATTACAAGGCTTGTGGATCCGTCCGGGGCTTTCTTGTCGAGCTGTGTCCTTGTCCAGTCGAATACAGGCATGAAGTTGTATGTCACACATTTGATGCCGTATTTTGCACAGCGGCGTATATTTTCACAGTACACGTCGATATGCTCGTCCCTCTTCTCTGTACCCAGCTTGATATCCTCGGATACCGGGATGGACTCAACTACATCGAAGACCAGACCGTGAGCCTCGCAGTCCGCTTTCATCTTTGCAAGACTTTCCTCTGGCCACACCTCGCCGGGCTTTACGTCATATACGGCAGAAACGATCGAACGCATTCCCGGGATCTGTGAAATGTACTCCAAGGAGATCGGGTCGGACTCGCCGTACCATCTAAAAGACATTTTCATGATAATTTCCTCCTTTTTCTGCCGGGAGATTTATCTCTCCTGCAGTTTCAACTATTATTCTAGCAATTTATCAGACATTTCTCATAGCAAATTCTGCTTGAAACATGGTGATAAATGCTATATTATTAGTTCAGTTGGAAATTGAGGTGATGATTTTGTCCAAATTGCACAAAGACGAGTTTTCTCAGCGGCAGACAATGATCCGCTCTGATTTCGAATGTTTTCATTATCTGGATTCATTTCCTCCTAACGTAGAATTTCACGAGCATGAGTTTTATGAGGTCTTTTTCTTTCTGTCGGGAAATGTTTCCTACAATATTGAAGGCCGTACATATCTGCTGCGCCCCGGAGATATCCTTCTCACCGACAATCAGGATATCCACAGGCCGGAGGTGCGCCCCGGGAAGCCGTATGAGAGATACGTCGTCTGGATCACTCCGAGCTTTCTCGTCGAGCTTGAGAAGCACGGTCCCCGCCTGACAGACTGTTTCAAGGACGCCAGCCAAAAGGATTATAAGCTGATCCGGCCGGACGGGAAAGCCGTCGCCCATCTGAAAAGTATTCTTGACAAGATCGTGGACTGCCGCGAAAGCACTGAATTTGGCAGCTCCACGCTGGAGTTTATCTATCTGTGCGAATTTATGGTCTTCCTGAACCGGGCATATTTTGCCACGCCGGATGTGATAAGCAAGGACATTACAGAAAATGAAAAAATCAACAAAGTTGTCTCATACATCAATGACAACCTTGAGGAAAATCTGACGCTCGGGAGGCTGGCTGAAGTCTGCTTTATCAGCAAATCGTACCTCTCTCATCAGTTTAAGGAGTACACCGGCCTGACGGTCTTTCAATTTATAATCAAAAAACGCCTGACGGCAGCGCGCAATATGATCCGTGAAGGCATCCCTGTCATTGAGGCATGCATGCGATGCGGCTTCAATGATTATTCTAATTTTCACAAAGCGTTCAGGAAAGAATTTGGGTCGAGCCCGAAGGAGTTCCGGCCGAACAAATAATTTAAGAGATGGGAAAAAGGGGAGCCCGGTCATCAATTCTGCTGATGGCCGGGCTCTTCCGGATATTCTATACACTTCTCACTGATTTTCACCTCATGCTTTTCTCAAACGCGGCTCCAGCAGCCCCGACGATCTCCTGCTCTTCACAGATATATTTCTTCATGTCAGAACTCCCGCTCCGGGCAGAACAGACAGATAGAGACGTTCACTCTGGAGCTCTGAGATGCCGGGCGAAAAATCCAGCTCTCCCCGCATCTGCCCTCTCAGAATACCATCTGCACCAGCAGCATATAGCACACTGTCCCACCTGCAATGGACAGCAGCATCTGCCTCTTCCATATATGGAGCACAACGACCACAATGATGGCGATCAGCTCAGGGATGCCGCGGCTTCCGCTCAGGATGCTCACATCCTTCAGGCTGTAGACGACAAGCAGCCCGAACACTGCCGCAGGAAGGACTTTTCCGAGATACTGTACATATTTCGGCGTCGGTTTTCCCGCCGGGAAGACAAGGAAGGGCAGGAACCGCGTGGCCGCCGTCCCCAGGACTACCATTCCGATCGTAACGATCTGCTGTGTCAATGTCATTGTACCTCTCCTCCTTTCTCAAGCGGCCGCCTCATCATCGTCAGGACCGCCACGATGGCAAGCATTGCCGGGATGATAAAATGATCTGCTCCGAATGCGGTCAGGCAGAGCAGGGATATTCCAAGTCCCAGCAGCGAGCTTGTATGCTTCTTCTCCTTCAGCCACTGCTCCAGGAAGATCACCACGAACATGGCTGTCATGACAAATTCCAGTCCCTCTGTATCAAAATGGATCAGCGATCCGAAGACGCCTCCCAGCGCCGCGCCCGAGAACCAGTAGATATGGTTCAGAAGGGTGACGAAGAACATGAACCATCCCCGATCCACATCCTCCGGAATATCCGCAGTATAGTTGATGGAGAAGCTCTCGTCGCACATCCCGAAGATCAGGTAGAACTTCTTCCATCCCAGTCCTCGGAACTTATCCAGCATGGAGATCCCATAAAACAGGTGCCTGGCATTGATCATCAGCGTCATGGCAAACGCCTGCAGTGGGTTGAACGCCCCGAGAAGCATATTGACCGTAACAAATTCTATCGACCCGGCAAAGATCGTGATGCTCATCAGCATCGGATACCAGAAGCTGAAGCCGGATACGTTCATGTAGATTCCATATGTAATGCCGAGGAACCAGAAACCGGCGAAGATCGGTATTGTATAAGGGAAGGCTGCCTTAAATGCCTTTTTCAGTTTCTCTGATCTTGGGACTGACATTTTTGTCTGTAAAACTGTTGACTCTGACTGCATAGTTCTCCTCCGTAATTAGGTCTCATAATCCTATTACAGACTACCACTATGTTTCCATACAATCAATACGGCTTTCTGCTTTTTTCTAAAATCCGATGTTACTGTGGACAGTTACAATCCGGTCATCCGCCGCTATGTGCATTTCCCGCAGTCGGAGCATCCGTTGCATGTCATGCGGCTCGCACATTCTCTGCATGTCACCGGATGGTAATGTGGAGTATACAGCGCTTCCTCCGGGATCTCATATCCCCATTCATCTGTCAGATGAAAACGGATCTTCCTTCCCTGACAGCTCAGGCCAGAGCGGAACGCCTGCTGGGACTGCACCTTTTTTCCGGGAATGTGATAAACTTTTTCATTTTTAACAAAATATGTCCCTGTCTCTATAAAATTAAATGTAACGTCATATTCCCGGCATTGTTCGCTTAAAAGCTTCACCCACTCATAATGGCACGGCCGCGAGCCGTCATAATTCTCCCCTCCGCACATCACCTGCTCGATCTGGCCTGCGGGGAGATACTTCCCGATGTCCACCGGACCGATCAGAGGCGCCGCCATGATTCCTTTATGCTTAAAAGGCAGTTCAAAAAGGATCGGTATCCTCTCATCCGCCCTTCTCTGGTTCTCGCATGTCACATTGAAAAAAATATGATCCCAGCCGTCTCCCCAGTCATAGGGCAGGCAGGAGGATACGCGCTCAGGCCGCTTTGTCAGAAGATAAAAGATCACATCTCTTCTCTGCCGCATGACAGACCACGCCTCATCCCGCCACTCGTCCGCTTCCTGCAGGAAGAAATCCGAGGTCATGCAGACCCGGATCATCTCTCCGCTCTTGACCTTGTACCGTCCCTGCCTGTCCTTGGACAGAGGATAGCGGAACCCGTTCTTCGTCCGATAGATCCGGCTCCCGTCCTGGTCCCGCATCCGGTCCAGGAAGTACATATAACAGTTTTCACAGCCCTCCGAGCACTTTCTGCAGCCGTGCCATGGATTCCAGATATCATGCATTGGATTCCCGCTCCTTTCGTATAACGGAAATTATAACTTATCCTCCGCAGGAGCACAAGC
>CALWQS010000063.1 GCA_944383745.1 uncultured Mediterraneibacter sp.
GTTTTTCGGATTAACGCCATCCTCCGGAGCTTTAAGTTTTTCTAAACCCTTCTCCAAAGTCGCCAGGATCCCCCGCCTCTCCTCTCAGAAGAACAGCCCAATCCCGCCCTGCCGGTTTCTGCGCTCATCCACCCGGAAGTTTACGCGGCAATCCCGGGAATTTAAAAACGGAGGCGAAGACGGAACTATTTTAGTTTGTTTTCAAGTATTACCAATCATTTTTGTGCTCCCATCAGTCCTGATACTGCGGAAAAATCGCAAGAAAGTCCTAGACAGCCGAAGCGTTCTGATGGAAGGACTTCTGCTGACCGGATGAGTGTGAGTCAAAGGGGCGGGTGTTATAAAAGCAGTGACTTCAAGTGGAGCGTTCCGAATACAGTTTGTTCAGGTTGTTAAAGACCGCGGAAAATGCGTTTCCAATGGAACACATTTTCCGCGGTCTTGTTACAACCTTTCAAACGGATGAGGTAGAGCGGAACGGTCCTGCGTTATAACACCCGCCCCTTTGACGTCCCATTCATCCGCTCGGCAAACCCGAATTTTACTCTTCTGCCTGAAGAACTGTATAAGCGCCGTTCTCAATCACAACGACCGTAGGCTCTTTTGACGGCTCTCCGTCCTCACTCCATGTGATCTGTTTTCCGGTAAGGCCGTCGATCGTGATCTCTGTCATAGCTGCCTTCATCGCATCACTGATATCAGAAACGCTCATATCCGGAGTAATCTCTGCCTTCTCTGCTGCCGCCTTGATTACATACATACAGTCGTAAGCATCTGCCGCAAACTGGATCGGCGTATCGCCGAATTCTTCCTCGTAAGCTGCCACGAATGACTGTGTCGCCTCATCCTCTGCATCCGGTGTAAACGGTGTCAGGAACATCAGTCCCTCTGCAAGGCTTCCGTCAAATCCGTCAACGTTCAGGATTCCGTCCATTCCGTCAACGCCGAACCACTTCGGGGCAAATCCTGCTCTGTCTGCCTGTGCAAGGATCAGGGAAGCCTCCTGGTAGTAGATCGGAAGGAATACAAGCTCAGCGCCTGAATCCTTTGCCTTCTGGATCTGTACCGAGAAGTCTGTGCTGCTGTCCGCCGTAAACGCCTGGGCAGTTACGACCTCCAGGCCTCTCTCTTCTGCCTCAGCTGCGAAGCTCTGGTAGATACCTGTTGAATATGTGTCAGAGCTGTCGTAGATAATTGCGATCTTGGAAGCAATGTTGTTGTCTGCGATGTAGTCTGCTGAAACAGTACCCTGGCTCGGGTCTGAGAAGCACATACGGAATGCATTGTCATACTGCACAGCCTCTACTGTTGTCGCAGAAGGTGTGAGCTGGAACATGTTGTCCGCGTGGGACTCTTCCACTACCGCTACACACGGTGTAGATGTAACTGTTCCTACGAGCATCTGCATACCCCAGTCTTTCAGAGTATTGTAAGCATTCACTGATTTCTCAGAATCGCTCTGGTCATCCTCGAACTGATACTCGATCTGGTATCCGTTGATTCCTCCGTCTGCATTGATCTCATCCACAGCAAGCTGGATTCCGTTTTCTACAGCCGTACCGTAAATCGCGTTGTCGCCTGTCGTAGGTCCGATGCCGCCGATCATAAATACATCAGAATCTGAGCCGCCTGAATTGGAACCGCCGTCCTTGCTTCCGCATGCAGCCAGTGAAACTACAAGCGCAGAAGCCAGCGCCAGGCTCGCCGCTTTTTTCCACATTTTCATAATAAACTCCTCCTTATAATAAACTCAAATGTTATGTTACCCTTAAGAAGGACGTTTGTCAAGTCCAAAACCGATTGCGCTCTCTTTTTATCTTTTCCGAATTTTCTGCGCGGCCAGTTTAGTTACAGGTCTTCACGAAGCATTCAGCTTCCGTACAGATTTTCTCTCTGAAAGAGTCACATTGAGCACGATATTCTCCGCCGGAGTCCCCGGCTCTTTGATATTTTTCATCAGCAATCCGCAGGCGATCTCCGCTTTCTTCTTAATGTCCTGCCGGATCGTCGTAAGGGGCGGCGTTAACAGAGCGCTCATATCCAGGTCGTCAAAACCGATGACTGACAGATCATCCGGCACTCTGATACCGGCATGATATGCTGCTGAATAGATCTGATACGCACAATTGTCGGCTGTCGTAAAAATACCGGTCACCGGATTGCTCCCCGAGCACATACGCTTCAATTCCGCTCCCAGATCCTCCACTCCCAGGTCAAGGAAATTTTCGGGCGGCAGGGAGATTCCCGCATTGCGAAGTGTCGTAACAAATCCCTGCAGGCGGTGCATGACCACTCCATTGTCCAATGCTTCCGGTCCATAAAACGCCACATTCCTGTGTCCGTTATCAAGAAAATATTTTGCCGCCATTTCCCCGCCCCGGTAATCATCGATCCCTACATTCGTGATACTCCGGATCGAACTGTAACTGTCAGTAAAGATCATCGGGATCCGGTTGTCCTCCTGAAGTTTCTGTATGCTCTCATCAAACATTCCGATGAAGACAGCGCCCGCTACGTTCCATGATTTCAGACTGTATGTAATCTCCGAATAATCTTTTACATAGTGCATCATCAGATCATAGCCTTCTTTCTTGAGCTGAAGGGCAAACTGCCCCAGAAATATACTGGTATATCTGTCGGAAGGATCAAAATCCTCATCATATTCCTGCAGCATGACCGCGACCAGTCGGGAGGAATGAGACGCAAGCGCCCGTGCGGACGAGTTCGGCACATAGCCCATCTCATGGGCAATTTTCCGGATCCGCTCCGCAGTCTCCTCAGATACCGATTTTTTCTTTCCATTTATTACTCGGGATACGGTCATGCTGCTCACTCCCGCTCTGTCTGCAATGTCTTTTAATGTGACCACTGTCTCACCTCTGTTCATATTGTTATCGCTAACGTAATTATATGACATTTTTTAATGTAAATCAATATTTTTTCTTTTATCTATTGACATGTTTAGCGTTAACACGTATAATTATTTTAACGTTAGCGCTAACATTTATAATTATCTAACAGGAGGTGCGATATGAAACGTTTTCTTTCATTCTGCCTTGCTCTCGTCCTTGTCTTATCCCTCGCCGGATGCAGCGGCGGCGGGACCTCAGACAAGACTTCACAGGGCGTACAGGACACACAGACGGACAAGGGTCTGGAAGTCATGGGAGACAATGTCACCTATGATCCCAACCATCTTGTCAACGACGGCGAGCCCATCACCATCGACTGGTGGGTCTGGGCCACAGAGGATATGTTCCGCAGCATTGCCGAGGCTTATCAGGAGATCCATCCCAACGTGACCATCAACGTCATCAACAATCCGTGGGACGGTTTCTTCACCAAACTCCCCCTTGCCCTGCAGAGGGATGAGGAAGGGCCCACACTCTTCAACGTACATAACAGCTATGAGCATCTGCTCCTCAACTACATGGAACCTTACGCGATCGACACAGAGGAGCTCATTGCGGACTACCCGTCCGCTTCGACCCATCTTATGGACGGGAACGTATACTATATGGACTACGGTCTGTCCACCGGCATGTATTACTATAATAAGGATCTCTGGACAGAAGCCGGTCTGACCGACGGCGATATCCCGAAGACATGGGATGAATTTATCGATGTGGCTCAGAAGCTTACGAAATTCGATGAAGACGGGAACATGATCCAGGCAGGATACAATTACAACAACTATTTCAACTCCACTGTCATCGGCCTAAACTACCAGTTCGGCGATAACCTGTTCTCTGCGGACGGGAAGGAATCCCTTGTAGACGGAAAGGGAATGAAGGAAGCGACCTCTTTCCTGATTGATCTCTATGAGAAATACCGTGTCGGAGACAAGGATTTCGGCACGAACTATGACCAGAGCTTCTATCAGGGACAGAGCGCAATAGTATTTGCATGGGGATTCTTCGTAGGAAACCTTGCCACAAATGCTCCGGATATCAACTACGGCACGTTCGAGATCCCGACACAGGACGGAGACACGCCTTACGCATACTACCGCTACAACGGCGAGTCCACGCCGGGCATCAACAAGAACGCGACTGACGCACAGAAGGAAGTAGCGCAGGATTTCATCCGCTTCTACCTTGCCAGCGACAACGTACAGATCAAGCTCAGCCAGGACGGCGGCCTGATCCCTGCGAAATCCTCGCTCATGGACGCGCCGGAACTCGCGGACACTCCGATCGTTAAGACAGTCGGTGATCACATTGACCGCTACATCTGGCCGGGCGCAATGCCGTCCACTGTCGAAAACAACCTGAAGATCGCCGGGGAGGATATCCTCTACAACGGCAAAGAGATAGACGACGCGCTCAAGACCGCCGCGGATACGATCGACATCGACCTTGCCAACGCGGACTTTACCTCGAGCGAGAGTCTCTACGCCTACTATGAAGACTAAAGGAGGGGGAAATATATGTTTAAAAGAAGACCGCTGCAAAGCAAAAGCGAAGTCTGGATGCGGAATATCGCGATGGGGTTCCTGATCATCTATATGATGATCTTCCTGATCATACCCGTGATCATCGTCATCGCCGGAAGCTTCCACCAGTGGAATCCTCTGAACCAGACTTATAACTGGATCGGACTGGACAACTACATTCGTATGTTCTCCTATCCGACATTCTGGCAGTCCATGGGAAATACAGTGCTCTTCTGCGTGGTCGTCGTCTTCTTCCGCGTCGCGCTCGGACTGGCGATTGCCTACGCGCTGAACTCAAAGCTGATGAAGCACAAGACACTGTTCCGCACGATCTTTTATATGCCGACCGTAACTCCGCTTGTTGCCGTCGCTTATGTATGGAAGATCATGTACAATCCGCAGTTCGGACTCATCGACAATATCTTCGGACTGGATATCAACTGGCTCTTTGACAGCCAGTTTGCGCTGCCCGCCCTGATGGTGATGACGATCTGGAAGGATTTCGGATACGCCGTGATCCTCTTCCTGTCCGGCCTGCTCTCCCTGCCGTCCGACTGTTATGAGTCGGCGAGCATCGACGGAGCGAATGCATGGCAGACCTTCCGCTACATCACACTGCCGCTGCTCAAACCGACCATGCTGTTCGTCGTAGTCACCTCGATCATCTCCTACCTGCAGGCTTATGTGCCTGTACTGGTCATGACCACAGGAGGTCCGGGTACTTCAACTTACTTAAGCTCATATCTGGTCTACGATCAGGCGTTCAAACAGTATAACTTCGGGTTCGCATCAGCCATCTCACTGTTCATCCTGGTGCTGACCGCAGTATTCACCATGATCTCGTTCAAGGTCACTGGCGCAAATGAAAAGTAAAGGGGGTCAGGATATGAAACACAAGGTATTGAGAACAGCTTTATATATCGTACTCGCTCTGGTCGGAGTCATCACTGTCTTCCCGTTCGTGTGGATGGTGCTCTCCTCCTTCAAGACAAACGGAGAGATCCAGTCCATCGTCCAGACGCTGCTCCCGCAGGAGGCGACCGTCGACAACTATTTGAACCTTCAGGAAACCTTTGATTTCCTGCGTTACTTCATGAACAGTATCTTCATCGCCGTAGCGGTCACGGTGCTTGTGATCTACACGAGCTGCCTGTGCGGATACGTGCTCGGCAAGTACCAGTTCAAAGGGAAGAACATCATCTTCGGCTTTGTCATGATGACAATGATGGTTCCCTGGTCCGTTACCATCATCCCGAGATACACTATGTTCATGGAAGCAGGCCTTCAGGACACTTATCTCTCCCTGATCCTTCCGGTCATGGTCAGCGGATTCGGCATCTTCATGATGAAGCAGAACATGGAGAGCATCCCCGATGAGCTGATTGAAGCGGCAAGAATAGACGGTTCCAATGAATTTCAGACCTTCCACAAACTGATCCTGCCGCTGTGTAAGAACGGAATTTCCGCCATCGCGATCTTCCAGTTCCTCTGGGTATGGGAAGATTACCTCTGGCCATACCTGATGATCGACAGCGAAGGGAAACAGCTCCTTGCCGTAGGACTTACGCTCTTTAACGGACGTTACTCCACGGATTACGGCGGACTGTTCGCGGCGACGACCATCTCCATCCTGCCGGTCATCATCGTGTACGTGATATTCCAGAAACGCTTCGTGGCAGGTGTTGCCGCCGGAGCGGTGAAGGGTTAATATAGATACGGCAGTATAACTGCCGGGAACCGCGCACTTCCCTTATCCGGCAGTGCGCGGACATACCAGTTGAAAGGAGATTCGAATATGAGACCAGAACTGATCGCAGAAACTCATCCCGAGACTGCACCTGAAAACATAATAAGAGGAGACTGCTGGCGGGTCTCTGTCCTCACGGAAAGCCTGCTCCGCCTCGAATATGATCCCGAGGGGATCTTTGAAGACAGGGCGACACAGTCCGTATGGAACCGCAATTTCCCGAAGAGCACTTTCCGCGTGATCGATCATGAGGATTCCCTTGAGGTCATCACCCCAAAAGCCCATCTGATCTATGACAGGAAACCATTTTCCGCCAACGGACTGTCCATCCAGGCCATCGGCGACTACAGCGCCTACCACAGTATCTGGCATTTCGGCGAGGACTTCACCGATCTTGGCGGGACCGCACGGACACTCGATGAGGCTGACGGAGCCGTTCCTCTCGGTCATGGCATCATCAGCCGGAATGGATTCTCCGTGATGGACGACGGCAGCTCACTTATTATTAGTGATGACGGCTGGGTAGAACCCCGGCGCAAAGATACTATTGACATCTACTTCTGGGCATACGGCCATGATTACCGGGGAGCGCTGAGCGATTTCTGCAGGCTGTGCGGCAAGATGCCGATGGTTCCCCGTTACGCGCTCGGCAACTGGTGGAGCCGTTTTTACAAATACACTGAAAAGACTTATAAAGAACTGGTGAACCGGTTCAAAAAAGAAGAAATCCCATTCTCCGTGGCAGTCATTGATATGGACTGGCACCTGACAGACATTGACCCGAGGTACGGAAGCGGCTGGACTGGCTATACATGGAACCGGGACTATTTCCCGGACCCGGAAGGCTTCATGCAGTGGCTCCACGATCAGGGAATGCACGTCACGCTCAATCTTCATCCGGCCGACGGCATCCGCGCGTTCGAGGACGTCTATCCGGAAATGGCAGAGGCGATGGGGATTGACCCGGAGACAGAACAGCCTGTAGATTTTGACATATGCAATCCGAAATTTGTAGAGGAGTCATTCCGCCATATCATCCATCCGGGCGAGAAAGAGGGCGTGGACTTCTGGTGGATCGACTGGCAGTCCGGCGGCGTCAGCAGGATGGAAGGTCTCGACCCTCTCTGGATGCTGAACCATTACTACTATCTCGATAATGCCAGAGACGGAAAACGGCCGATGACATTCTCAAGATATGCCGGTCCGGGAAGCCACCGCTATCCGGTGGGCTTCTCAGGCGACACGCTGATCACATGGGAGTCGCTGGATTTCCAGCCTTACTTTACGGCCTGCGCGTCCAATATCGGCTACGGTATGTGGAGTCACGATATCGGCGGTCATATGATGGGTTACAAAGACGATGAGCTCGCCGGAAGGTGGCTTCAGTTCGGAGTATTTTCCCCGATCATGCGCCTGCACTCGAGCAGCAGCGAATTCAACGGCAAGGAGCCCTGGCGCTACAAGCCGGAGATCCGCACCATGATGAGTGACTTCCTCCGCCTGCGGCACCGTCTGCTGCCTTACCTGTACACGATGAACCACCGGGCATATGCGGAAAACATCCCTCTGGTGCTGCCCATGTACTATGACTATCCCGAAGAAGAATACGCTTATCACGTACCCAATGAGTATCTCTTCGGCAGTCAGCTGATCGCCGCTCCGGTCACATCGCCGCGCATCCCGAAGCTGAACGCGGCAAAGGTAAAAGTCTGGCTGCCGGACGGAATTTATTATGATATATTCACCGGAAGGAAATATAAAGGCGGCCGTGTCCTGAACATGTACCGGGATATCAATTCGATCCCGGTCCTCGCAAAAGCAGGCGCCGTCATCCCGACAACCGACGAGATCGGCAACGCAGACAGCAACCCGCAGGAACTCTGCATCCACGTCTATGCAGGAGCGGACGGAAGCTTTACCCTCTATGAGGACGACAACGTCTCCGAGGACTATAAAACCGGAAAATGTGTTACAACGGCAATGAACTTCCACTGGGGCTCCAATGCGGAATTTATCATCGAAGGAGCGCAGGGAGAAACAGAATTGATTCCGGAGAAACGCAGCCTTGTCATCAAGCTGCACGGGATAAAAGACTGCACGGATCGGATTTCCGTATCTGCAGACGGTTCCGCTCTGTCAGGATCAGCCGGCTGCAGCGCCGCTTATGATGACAGAACCCGCACCCTTACCTGTACCCTGAAAGACGTCCCTGTCTGCACACAGATCCGTCTGATTGCAGAGCACGCGGAGACGGCGGAAAACGACTTCGTGAAAGAATGCTTTGACTTCCTGGATCAGGCCGAGATTTCATTCATACTCAAAGATACGCTCTACGGCATGATCCTGAAATCCAAAGACCGCACGGTCCTGATCTCAGAGCTTCAGGCTATGGATCTGGATGCCGATCTGCTCGGCGTCCTGACTGAGATTATATGCGCGTAGACGCCAGAGTGCTGCCGCCAGGGTAGACCTCAAAGACTATCCGGATGCTTTCTTTAGAATGTATTTGTCAAAAGAATGAGCCGCTTCTTTCCAGGAAGCGGCTTCCTCTTTTATTATAATCCTGTCTGTAAAGAGCGCAGCCTTTAATTTTTCTGCAAAAAAATTACGGGAGGAACATTTTATGTCCTTCCCGCAATTTCCCATCTGGCTTTTTGCTGTCTTGATTTATATTATTATAGAAGAAATCTTCTGCCAGACCCGCCTACTGCTTCTCTCTTCTATATCTGTATGCCGCAGCTCCCGCTGCCGCCGCAAGCAGCATAACCGCCGCAGTTCCTGCAAACGGAGCGCTTCCGTCTCCTGTCTTAACTGCTTTCTGACCTGCTGCAGAATTCTGTGCCTCTTTCCCGTCTGTTCCGTTTCCGCTGTTATTCACTGTGCCCGCACCCTGCTGGCTGCTTTCTCCGCCGTTCTGATCCGGATTCTCTGGCGCTGCAGAATCATCTTTCACAAGAAGGGCGTCTCTTGCTGCCGCAAGCTGTTCCGCCGCGTGATTCACGGTCTCCTGGTCTTCTTCTGTAAGAGATTCGTCATCCAGGACAGCCTGTGCGTCTGCCAGCGCTGCGCGGAACGCCTGTGCGCTTTCTTCTGTATAGGCAGTCAGGTCGATACCTGATACTTCGCTGATCAAATCTTCAAGAGCGTCCTTGTCAGCCTTTTTGCGCAGCTCTGACATTGTCTTAAGGAGCGCTTTCCAGGTCTGATCTACTTCGTCCTGCATCGCGTTGCCGTCCTCGTAGACTGCCCGTGCCCCTTCCAGCGCATCTATGAACGCCTGTTTTCCTTCGTCCAGATAAGAATCCAGGTCTGCTTCCATCTCTTCCGCAAGCACAATTACCTTTCCGAGATCCGTCTTGTTGCCCTGCTGGAAAGACAGATAATGCATGCTCTTGATAAGCGCTCTCCAGCTGTCGTCAATCTGCTTCTGCGTCACAGAAGTATCTCCTGCCTTTACTGCGTCAAGGACAGCCTGCGCGTCCGCTTTTGCCGCCTCGAATTTTTCTACGGCAGCGTCAACAACGCCTTCTGTAGACGCCTTCTCAGCAAGCTCTAACGCATACTCAAGTATTGCTGTGGAAAGCTCCTCCGGCGTTTCCTTCTCCGCCTTCTCGAATACAGCCGTATACTGCTGGCTTCTCTCCGTTCCCGTCACGTCGACGGTCAGCTCCAGCGTATCCGCGCCCGGTTCAGAATTTACCGTAATCTTGTCATCTTTCGAAATGACAGACGCAATCTTCGCATCTGCAATGCTCAGTGTGATCGGATCTGTTCCGTTATGGGTCGGATCGCATACAACCAGCTCATATGTATCTCCTGTATCCTTCCACATAACAGATGCGAACCTGTTTGCTGTAATTCCGCCCGCCTCTGCCGGCTTGCTTGTCCAGAAGTTCAGAGCGGTAACTCCAAGGCTGTTCTCTCTTACTGCGTGTACTGCCTCATTATTTGCCAGTACTTCGATATCCGGATTGTCATTGTACGCCTTTGTCTCTTCCTCTGACTTGCCCGGAAGAAGGACATAGCTGTAGGATGCGTGCTCTCCGTCAGTCGTAAGGACGCCGTGGTCGATCACAATCTCCGCATATCCGCGGGTATAAGCCGGAAGGTCGTCATGTCCCCAGTTTTTCAGGTCGTTCAGTTCTTTCCATGTTCCGGTGCGCTCGTTCTTTACTGCCAGAAGGTCTGTCGTCTCCGGGAAATAATAACCGATATCTGAGCCCTCTACATTTCCTTCCAGGTGCGCCCAGGATACATCCTTGACCTCTGTCCCCTTGCGGAGCTGGGTCTTTGTCACATTCGACACAGTCGTAACGGAGTACAGGCTGTGTGATGAGCACTCTTCCTCTTTTACATTTCCATCGGCGTCCACACACTGGAACGCCCATGCATCGTCTGCCATCCACTCTTCTGCCGTCGTCTCATTGAAGTCCAGGTCGACGACGTCGTTTCCGTCAGCTGTTATCTTCAGCGTCTTAAAGTTAAACTCGTTGATATATCCGGAGGTATTGAACAGATCGAAGGAAGTGATCGCCGTCACGTCCAGGTTCGCCTGTGTCGTTGTCTCCGCCAGCACGCTGCCCTTTGCGTCTGTCACCTTTACGGTCAGTTCATGTGTCTCCAGATCTGCCGAAGCATCCAGTGTCCACCAGTCGGTCCTTGCCGGAATTGAAAACAGCTTTGTGCCGTCTGCCGGCTCGCCCTCGTTGAAGGTGCGGAGGAATGCCTCCTGATTTGTGAACATCGCCACTTCAAACAGCTTCTCTGCATTTCCTTCTGCATCTGTTCCCATGATTCTGAGCCCTGCGTTGCGCCATGAATCGTTAAAACGCATCTTTGTGCTGAAGGATACGGTCTTTGCATCCTCCGGAAGGGCATGCGTAATATTGTGGCAGTCGCCTGCAGCCGTCGGGTCTGTATAGATCTTGACATACTGATCCTTGGATACTGTCTCCTGCTCGGAATTATCGACAACATCCACTTCCTCGCCGTTAAACGTCAGCTTATTGGAGAGATCTTCTTTAATCTTTCTGTTTTCTACCACGGTCTCAGCCGGAAGCCCCGTGTCCGTCAGAGCCTGGATATCCGATCCGACAGCTACGACTTCGTCGTCAAACATGAAGTAGGATTTCTTCGCGAGAAGCCCGTCTCTTGCATTTCCCGTTCCGAGTGTTTTTATCTGCATTGCCGCAGTTCCGATATCCCCCATGTCTACGCCGCCGACCCATGCGTTCGGGTTATGCGTGTCATGTCCTGCGCTGTCGCTGCGGTTTCCGTCAAAAAGCGTCGTAACGCCCGGCATGCGGAGATGGTTCACCGTCGGCCAGAAATTGTCCTTATACTGGTCTACGTCGGCATTATTGATATAGAGAGCGCCGTCAGATGTGTTCCACATCTTTCTTCCCTCTTCGTTGAGGAACTCATAGTTTACGATCTTATTCGAATGCAGGGACAGTCCGACTGAATAATCCTCATTGTGCTGAACGTACTTGTCCATATCGGAGAATCGGTAGAATCCCTGCGGGATGCCTTCCGGTTCGATGCTGTCGTCTGCCAGGATCTTAATGCATGCGGACAGTTCTGCCGGCTTCGTGATCTTGCCCATAATATCAGGGTCGTCAAGAAGCCACTGCTTTACGATTGACCGAAGCTGCGCGCCCTTCTCCGGTGAAAGCGCATCTGCAAATACTGCAAGCTGTCCTGCGCTCTGGCGGTCCTGTGTCGTGACACGTGTGATGGACCGTCCGCTTACCATATCAAAAATACGGCCCGCGTAATGCGTCGGGACATAGTTGTTAAAAATAATATCGTCATAGAACGTATCCCTCTCGTCCCCGTATGTCAGCTCATACTCTGTACCGGCTACAAGCGGCATCATCTTCTCCATCGCTGTGATCAGCACGGAGCCGTACCCGCCTGTATAAGCAAACACATCATGGTCAACATAAGAGCCGTCCTCATGCCATCCGTTTCCTGTCGAGTAACTGAACATTTCCGATCCCAGTCCCTCCTTCACTTTGTTCAGAAGGTCTCCGTCTTTCTCCAGGATTCCTATGTACAAAGCGTTCAGAGAGATATCCGCCTGGTTTGCTGCTTCCCAGCCGTCCCAGTTATCCGCGCGCTGGTTTTTCATAGCCGTCATATAGCGCTCAAATCTCTCGTCTGAAATCTTGTCGCGCAGGACGACCATAGTCGGCAGCAGCTGAGCCGGCACGCCGATCTGATGATCCCACCAGTTTCCGTAAGGATTGTATGTAGTGCTTCCATACCAGTCATTATCCAACGCGAAATCAACAGCCGAGAAGATTTCTTCCGGAACCTGCTCATTCTGGTACAGCGTCGTTCCCGGCGTTACATATGCCTTTGCCAGATTGTTCAGATACGTGAATGTCGTCGTCAGATCCGCTGTCGCCGTATTCGGCCTTACTCCCACCTCCGGCCTGATCCCCTGAAAGATCTCCGTGCGGTCCGTATCATCCGACTTATTCATAATCGCCCAGTTTTCATTTGCCGTTTTGTCTACATTTTGTACAAAGGCTGCCACATACTCGTTGGAAGTATCCAGAGCCTCACCAGGCTTTGCACCGATCGTCTGCTCGTAACAGCGCTCATACATAATCTCAAAATCATCCGTTTCCGCCGCAGATACCGTCATTGGTACTCCGAGGCCAAACGCCGCTGTCAGCAGAAGACACAATGCCATTACAAAACATTGAATCTTTCTTATCATACTGTTTTCCCTCTTTTCTCATCTTTTTTCTGCCTGTTCTGCGATGCACAGACAGGAATAAAGCAGAGCTAGTCTCTAATCCCTCCTCCTTTCCGCTCCATAGAATGAAATACGTTCGCAGTCAGTTACTATTATACCTGTTCAGTCAGAACAGATATATGTCATTTCTTCTACAAAAACTTGCTTTTTCTGAAATCATTTTCCGCGCGCACAAAATAAAATAGTAAAACAATACAAAAACACCTGAAAGACAATGCTCTCAGGTGTTCCCTCTCATTCCATATGTAAATGCTCATGTACCTTCAAAACTACATACAAAGAATCATCATCCATCTTACCTATTCCCGCTTTGGTTATGCCCTCGACCTATTAGTAACAGTCAGCTCCATGCGTTACCGCACTTCCACCT
>CALWQS010000064.1 GCA_944383745.1 uncultured Mediterraneibacter sp.
GGCCGTCCAGCTTGCGGTCTATCTCGGCTTCGCGGAAGCTCAGAGGCTCCATTATGAGCTGAGAAATGTCATTCCCTGCAATACAGAGCTGCTCGAGGCGGAAGACATTGCCTCCGACGAGCTGGTGGCTGCGCAGAACGACACGTTCAACTATACGTCGATCATGCAGCCGTTTGTATCACAGATGAACAACTGCTGGACTCCGGTGGAGAACCTCGGAAAAGGAATCCGGAACGGCAGCGTGACCCACGATAATGCGGAAGAACAGACAGAGGCGATGAACGACGCGATGAACAGCGACGGATTATCATAAGGAGGCAAATGAGGATGGGTATTTTAAAAAAGAGAGTAAATGAATTTCCTACGCCTTATACCTGCGTGAATGCAGTCAAAAAAGGCGGGATCGAGACGAAGCTTTCGATGGTTCTCATGGGCTTCGGCAACATTGTCCACGGACAGATGATAAAGGGGCTTATCTATCTTGCAGTGGAAGCAGCTTATATCGTTTTTATGGTAATGGCGGGTGTGAACTGTATTGCCATGCTTCCGTCCCTCGGCTCGGTCGAGCAGAAGGAAGTGTGGAATGAGGCGGCGCAGGTCTATACATATACGAAAGGGGATCAGTCGATCCTGATCCTTCTGTACGGCGTTGCCACGATCCTGCTCACATTCCTGATGGTATGCGCATGGCGCGGAACACTGAGGAGCGCTTACAAGGCGGAGTGCCTTGCAAAAGAGGGACGGCATGTGAACAGCTTCAGAGAGGACTTAAAGTCACTGCTCCACGAGAACCTGCAGAGACTGCTCATGACTCCTCCGATGGTGTTTATCGCCCTTTTCACGATTCTGCCGCTGATCTTCATGATCTGCATGGCGTTTACGAATTACAGTAAGATCGGCGAGCACCTTGTTTTGTTCGACTGGGTGGGGCTTGACAACTTCAAGGCGCTGTTTGACTCCGGAAGCATCCTGGGAAGCACCTTCTGGTCAGTGCTCGGATGGACTCTTGTGTGGGCGTTTTTCGCAACATTTTCCAACTACATCTTCGGTATGATCGTATCCCTTCTGATCAACCGCAAGGGGACGCGAGGGAAGGGATTCTGGAGATTCTGCTTCGTACTTTCGTGCGCGGTGCCGATGTTCGTATCCCTGCTGATCATGAGAACCATGCTTCAGCCGGAGGGAGCGGTCAATGTGCTGCTGAGGAACTTAGGGCTGATCGCGCAGGACGCAAGCCTTCCGTTCTTCACGGATCCGACCTGGGCGAGAGTGACGGTTATCATCATCAATATATGGGTCGGCGTGCCATACACACTGCTCCAGCTCACCGGAGTCCTCCAGAATATCCCGGAGGAGCTCTATGAGGCGGCGAGAGTGGACGGCGCGAACGCGTTCCAGATCTTCTTTAAGATCACGCTCCCGTATATGCTCTATGTGACTACGCCTTACCTGATCACGACATTTACGGGAAACGTAAACAACTTCAACGTCATCTATCTGCTGTCGGGAGGCGATCCTGTCACGGATGTGGGCGCTACGGCGGGAAAGACCGACCTGCTCGTGACATGGCTGTATAAGCTGACGATCGATAAGCAGTACTACAATATCGGAGCTGTCATCGGCATCCTGACGTTTATCATCCTTGCCATCGGCGCGCTGCTTACATACCGCAACAGTAAATCATACAAAGAAGAAGGAGGGTTTTGAGCATGACGACGGGAAAAATGCATTCGGCAAAGAGAAAAAAGTTTATCACAAACAGCGCTGTCCATGTGATCCTCGGGGTTCTGGCAGTGATATGGGTATTTCCGATCGTATGGGTGATCCTGACAAGCTTCCGCGCGGAAAAAGGTTCCTATGTATCGACCTTCCTGCCTCAGTCTTACTCGCTGGACAACTATATAAAACTGTTCACGGACACTTCGATCCTGAACTTTCCGCAGATGTTCATGAACACACTGTTCATCGCGGTGTGCTCCTGTATCCTGGCGACGTTCTACGTGCTGGCTGTCTCCTACTGCCTGTCAAGGCTGCGTTTTAAGCTGAGAAAGCCGTACATGAACATGGCGATGATACTGGGACTGTTTCCGGGCTTCATGTCCATGGTCGCAGTGTACTTCATCCTGAAGGCGCTCGGCCTGTCGGAAGGAAACCTGATCAAGCTTGCGCTGATCCTCGTGTATTCAGGAGGCGCGGGCCTGGGCTTCCAGATCGCAAAAGGGTTTTTCGACACGATCCCCTTTGCGGTGGACGAGGCGGCGCTCCTCGACGGATGTACGAAATGGCAGATCTTTACAAAGATCACGCTGCCGCTGAGCAAGCCGATCGTAATCTATACGACACTGACCTCCTTCATGTCCCCATGGCTGGACTTCATTTTCGCAAAGGTGATCTGCCGTGCAAACTCAGACCAGTACACGATCGCCATCGGTCTGTGGAGGATGCTTGAGAAAGAATATATTGACAGCTGGTATACCTGCTTCGCCGCAGGCGCGGTGCTGATCTCGATCCCGATCGCCGCACTGTTCCTGTACATGCAGAGATACTATGTGGACGGACTCTCAGGAGCTGTCAAGGGCTAAGGCTGCCATAGCCCGGACCGGCGGCAGTCCGCCTGGTTCAGACTTCTTCCAATGTCCGGGCAATGACAGATATTTATTGAAAAATGCTGCAAATACAAGTACCATATTTGCAGCATTTTTGGCATATCATCAGGGAGCGGCCTCCACGCGGGCTGCGCCCAGAAGAAATAGATGTTGAGGAAAGGCTATAGATATGAAGACAGCATTAGAATGGAAAAAATATTATTCGACGACAGACTTTAAGGAAAATTATATTTATGAAGGAGACGACCTGGGCGTTCGGTGCACCCCGGAGGGAACCTTCTTCCGTCTGTGGAGCCCCTCCGCCGGGAGCGTCACCCTCAATCTGTATAAGCGGGGAGACGGGGGAGAACCCTTCCGGTCTGTCTCCATGAACAGAGAAACCATGGGCGTATGGAGCTGGCAGTGCGGCGAAGAGCTGCACGGCGTTTACTACGATTACATCCTTGAGATCGACGGTGAGACGATGCGTTCCGCAGATCCATATGCGAAAGCCTGCGGACTGAACGGCGGGCGGAGCATGGCGGTGAACTTAAGGCGCACAGATCCGGAAGGCTGGGAAGAGGACAGAGCGCCGGAAGAGAGCGCGGAGCGGATTATCTATGAGCTCCATGTCAAGGAGTTTTCCTGGGATAAGTCAGGAGGATTCCCGGAGGAATACAGGGGAAAATATAAAGCGTTTACCTGTACGGACACCACGCTGTACGGCGACGGCGTCCATCCGACCGGTATTCCCTATCTGAAGGATCTGGGCGTGACCCATATTCAGATTATGCCTGCCTACGACTACGGATCGGTCAACGAGGCGGGTGAGGAAACGGAGTTCAACTGGGGATATGACCCGGTGAATTACAATGTGCCGGAGGGCTCCTACTCCACGGACCCGGCTCACGGGGAGGTGCGCATCCGCGAGATGAAGGAGATGGTCCAGTCGCTCCATTCTCAGGGGTTCGGCGTAATTATGGATGTTGTATACAATCATACCTATTCACTGGATTCCTGGTTTCAGAGAACCGCACCCTGGTATTTCTACCGGGTGTTCGACGACGGCAGGATTTCCAACGGCTCCGCCTGCGGGAATGACGTGGCAAGCGAGCGGGAGATGTGCGCAAAGTTCATTCTGGAGTCTGTGCTATACTGGACAGAGGAATATCATATCGACGGATTCCGTTTCGATCTGATGGGGCTCCTGGATGTAGAGCTGATGAACCGGATTCGGAGCGAGCTTGATAAACGATATGGGAAGGGAGTAAAGCTCCTGTTCGGAGAACCCTGGTCCGCCGGCGAGACGGCGATGGAGGGCGGCGCGGCGCCGGCGCTGAAGAAGAATATCCGCCTCCTGGACGAGAATATCGGGATGTTCTGCGACAATACCCGGGATGCCATCAAGGGATCTGCATTGAAGACAAAGCTTCCGGGATTCATTAACGGCGCGGCGGGAATGGAAGAGAAGATCCTCCGAAGCGCACAGGCCTGGTGCGGAAAGGAAGGTACGGCAGAACGGACGGACGGCAGAGAGAACGGCGAAATGGTGGAAAAAGAAGGGGAAGAGCCGGAACTCTGCGCAAAAGCCCCCTCCCAGATCATCACTTACGTCTCCGCCCACGACAACCAGACACTGTGGGATAAGCTGGATGAGACTGTGCCCGGCGGAGATCTGATGCGCCTGAACCGGATGGCGGCGGCGCTCTATATGACCTGCCAGGGAACGCTCTTCCTTCTGTCCGGCGAAGAGTTTGCCCGGACAAAGGACGGACATGACAATTCTTTTAATGCGCCGATTGCCCTGAACCGCCTGGACTGGAAAAAGGCATGGGAGGAGCGGCCGCTGGCAGAGTATTATAAAGGGCTTATCGCGCTGCGCAGGCAGCTCCCGGGCCTGTGCGACAAGTCCGCGGATGCGGCGTCCCGGATCTTCGGCATGAAGCAGGAGGGCGGAGTTGTAAGCTATATGTGCGACAACAGGGCAGAGGGCTCGGATACAAGATGGAAGACGCTGATGGTCATCTATAACAGCAGGAAGGCGGCGGAGAAGGTGTCACTTCCGGGAACGGGGTGGGAGCTCCTCTGCAATGACAAAAGCAGTACCCTGTGGGAGACGCCGGCGCCGGCGGAAAGCCGCGTGTCTGTGCCCCCTCAGAGCGTTATGGTCCTCGGATGTGTCAGAGATGCCCTCAGAGAGATGAAGCTTGAAAGGAGAAAGGCAGTATGAGATGGGTATACGGAAAACAGGACTGGAAGACGTTTGAGAGAGGGCAGGAGAACTGTTATCTGATGACCAATGGGCTGGGAGGCTTTTCCTCCCTGTCGATGACCGGCTCTGCGGCCCGCAATGACCATGCGTTCCTGATGGCGTGCACGAAGGCGCCGAACAGCCGGTATAATGTGATCCACCGTATCGCTGAACAGATTGAGGCAGAGGGATGTACGTATACGCTGTCCGCCCAGGAGTTTGCGGACGGGAGCAGGGAAGAGGGATACCGCTGGCTCAGTGAGTTTTCCTATGAAGATACTCCTGTGTGGAGATATCTGGTAAACGGGGTCGAGGTTGAGAAAGAAGCCGCCATGCGCCGTGGAGAAAACACCGCGGCGGTCGTCTACCGGGTGCGCAACAGATCAAGGCGGGAGATCAGGCTTTCCGTCACGCCTTTTGTTCAGTTTGTACCCAAGGGAAATGACATAGAGACAGACCAGGGATTCCGGTTCGAACCGGACCGGATCAGGAGCGGCGGAATGACGCTGTCTGTCCGGACAGACGGAGAGACGGAGAAGATACCGGTAAAGGAAGAGACTTATTTTTACAGCTATGACGCCTGCGACGGGAGGCGGAGCACGGGAAGGGCGAAGGCGGGCTGCCGGATACTGGCTTCTGTGAAAGCGGGGGAATACCGGGAACTCTCGGTCGTATTTTCTCTTGAGAGCTCCGGGAAAGGACAGGGCGGGGCGCTTTCAGAAGTATCCGCAGCGTCGGATATCCATACAAGGGGCAGCGCGGGAAGACGGATCGCGGAGGCTGAGCTGACCGCACAGCAGATCATTGAGGAACAGAAGGCGTACAGGAGAGGGCTGGAAGAACAGGCGGGATTTCTCACAGATACAGCGAAGTGCCTGGTGAAGAGCGCGTCTGAGTTCATCGCGAAACGGGAGTCTACGGGGGGAGATACAATACTGGCGGGATTCCCCTTCTTCGAGGACTGGGGACGGGATACGATGATCGCTCTCCCGGGCGTGTGCCTTTCCACTCGGAGATATGAGGAGGCGCGGTCCATACTCAGGACATTCGCCAGGTATGAAAAGGACGGTCTGATGCCGAACCTGTTTCCGGAGGGCGGAAAGGAACCCATGTACAATACAGTGGACGCAGCGCTCCTTTTCATCAACTGTGTCTGGCTCTGCGCGGAGGCTTCGCAGGATATGGAGTTTGCAAGAGAGATGTATCCGGTTATGGAGCGGATCGTGGAGCATTACAGAAAAGGGACCCGCTTCGGGATTCATATGGACAAGGACGGCCTGATCATGGCGGGAGAAGGGCTGGACCAGGTCACATGGATGGACGTCCGTGTCGGCGAGATCCTTCCAACGCCCCGCCACGGCAAGCCGGTGGAGGTCAACGCATACTGGTACAATGCCCTGCAGATCATGGGCGCGTTCGCGCGGAGAATGGGCAGAGACGGAGAAGAGTATGAAAAGCTGGCGGAGAAGGTGAAGATATCCTTTACGGAGGCGTTCTGGATGGAGGAAGAGCACTGCTTAAAGGATGTGATCTCGGGGACGGAAGCAGATACGCAGATCCGGTGCAACCAGATCTGGGCTGTCTCTATGCCGTTTACTATGCTGGATGAGGAAAAGGAAAGACAGGTCGTGGACACGGTGTTCGAGAAGCTCTATACGCCTTACGGCCTGCGGACTCTCTCGCAGGAGGACGGGCAGTTCTGCCCCGTCTACGGCGGCGAGGTGCTGAAGCGGGATCTGGCATACCATCAGGGAACGGTGTGGGCGTATCCTCTGGGGGCGTATTATCTCGCATATCTGAAGGTGAACAGAGAGAGCAGTGCGGCGAAGGCCGAGGTCTGGGCGCAGATGGAAGTGCTGGAGAGTGCCCTGCGGGAGGGCTGCATCGGTCAGCTCCCGGAGATCTACGACGGGGAAAATCCCGTGTCATCGAAGGGATGCTTTGCGCAGGCCTGGAGTGTGGGTGAACTTCTCCGGGTCTATGAGAAACTGGAAGCGCGATAACGACAGGAGGATATCTATCTATGGAATTTACAGGAGTATATCATAAGACATCAGAACAGATGAGCTATCCGCTGGATGAGAACAGGCTGGTCATCAATCTGAAGACCGGATATGACGTGAAGCAGGTATTCATCCATCATGGGGATCCCTTTGACGCGGGGATCCTGGGAGGCAGTGAGAAGTGGACCGGAAAGCGGGAAGAGATCTTCTATAAGAAGCGTCTTCCCCATCAGCTCTGGTGGACGACCACACTCACCCCTACTTATAAGAGGTGCAAGTATTATTTTGAGCTTCATACAGAGGACGAGGTGTGGTATTACTTTGAGGATGGATTTCTGACAGAGGAGCAGGTCAATATGGAAGGACGGCTCCTGCAGTATTTTATCGTCCCGTGGATGAACCCGGCGGATGTGAACCGGACGCCCGGCTGGGTCAATGATACAGTATGGTATCAGATCTTCCCGGACCGGTTCTGCAGGGGGAATAGGGAGAAAAATGATCCCGATGTGCTGCCCTGGCAGACCGGGAAGGTGACGAACCAGGAGAAATATGGCGGCGATCTGGAGGGAATCCGGCAGAAGCTTCCGTATCTTCAGGATCTGGGGATCACGGGAATCTATCTGAATCCCATCATGGAGGCGGAGACGAACCACAAATACGACACGATGGACTATACGAAGATCGATCCGTCCTTCGGGGATGACGAGACGATGAAGGCGCTTGTCTCGGAGGCACATGAAAGAGGGATCCGCATCATGCTGGACGCAGTGTTCAATCACTGCGGCAGGAAATTCGGCCCCTGGCTTGACGTGCAGGAAAAGGGGAGAGGATCGAAGTATGCGGACTGGTTCATGGTGCAGGACTGGGAAGAGATCGGAAAGCAGGGAGACACCCGGGACGGCAGGTTCTACTCCTTTGCCTTTGCAGACTGGATGCCTAAGCTTAACACGAATAACCCGGAAGTGATCGAGTATTTCTGCGGGGTGTGCGAGGGCTGGATCCGGAAGTATGATATCGACGGCATACGCTTTGACGTGGGGAATGAGGTGTCGCACCGCTTTCTGAAACGGATGAGAGAACATCTGAAGAAAATCAAGCCTGACATCTATCTCCTGGGAGAAATCTGGCATGACGCCAGTCAGTGGCTCGCAGGGGACGAGTACGATTCGGTCATGAATTATCCTCTGATGAGCGGGATCCATGACTTCTTCCTCGACAGGACGATGGGCAAAGAAGAGCTTGAATACATGGTGAACCGCTGTTATACTATGTATATGCAGCAGAACAACAACGTTCTCTTCAATCTTCTGGATTCTCATGACACAGAGCGGCTCATGAACCGGTTCCATGATCTGGATAAGTTCTATCAGCAGCTCGCCGTCCTCTTTACCCTGCCGGGAAGCCCCTGCATTTACTATGGGACAGAGATCGCCATGGAGGGCGGATTTGACCCGGACTGCAGGCGGTGCATGCCGTGGGATGAGATCGGTACAGATGAGAACCGGGAGAGGATCAGCCGGATGAAGACGCTGATCCGTCTGCGGAAGAAGGATGAGACCTTCCGAAGCCTTCATTTCCATTTTCCCGGCTCCATTGAGAACAGGCGGTGCGTCGAATACATCAAGCTGGATGAGTCCGGGCGGAAGACAGAGGTGCTCCTGAATTGTTCAGATGAGAAGATAGAAATCAAAGAAGCAGGAGAGATTCTGTTTGCAAGAAAATATCAGAATGGTATACTTGAGAAAAACGGTACGCTGATAAGGAGGATTTGACATATGACAGAAAAGAAGAACCTGCCCTGGTGGAAGGATGCGGTAGTTTATCAGATCTACCCGAAGAGTTTTCAGGATTCGGACGGCGACGGCATCGGAGATATCCGCGGAATCATAAGCAGGCTGGACTACCTCGCCGACCTGGGCATTGATGCGGTGTGGCTCTCCCCTGTATACTGCTCCCCGCAGGATGACAATGGCTATGATATCTCAGATTATCAGGACATTGACCCCATGTTCGGCACACTGGCGGACATGGAGGAGCTGATCGCTGAGGCGAAGAAGAGAAATATCCGGATCATCATGGATCTGGTGCTGAACCATACATCGGATGAACACAGATGGTTCCTGGAGGCGAAGAAGAGCAGAGAGAATCCGTACCACGATTACTATGTCTGGAGGGACGGCGCGGAGGGAGAGCTTCCCAACGACATGAAGGCATCCTTCGGCGGCCCGGCATGGGAGTGGGTGCCGGAGTTAAAGCAGTATTATTTTCATCAGTTCTCTGTAAAACAGCCGGATCTCAACTGGGAGAACCCGAAGGTGCGCAGAGAGATCTATGACATGATCCTCTGGTGGATGGACAAGGGCGTCGGCGGCTTCCGCCTGGATGTGATCGACCAGGTCGCAAAGGAGCCGGACAGAAAGATCACCAATAACGGCCCGCGGCTCCATGAGTTCCTGCAGGAGATGAGCAGGGAGACATTCCAGAAGGGAGATCTGATCACCGTGGGCGAGGCGTGGGGAGCCAACACGGAGAACGCAAAGCTGTACAGCAGTCCGGACGGGAGTGAGTTCTCCATGGTCTTTCAGTTTGAGCACATGATGCTGGACCAGCAGCCCGGCAAAGAGAAGTGGGATCTTGCTCCGCTTCCGTTTGTGAAGCTGAAGCAGTGCATGGCGAAGTGGCAGAGAGAACTGTACGGCAGAGGATGGAACAGCCTGTTCATGGACAACCATGATCTGCCGAGAATCGTCTCCCGCTGGGGCGACGATAAGGAGTACCGGGAAGAATCGGCGAAGATGCTGGCGACCGTGTTCCACGGCATGCAGGGAACGCCGTATATCTATCAGGGTGAAGAGCTTGGAATGACCAATGTGAAGTTTGAAGATATCACGCATTACAGGGATATCGAGACGCTCAACTTATACCGGGAGCGCCTGGAAAACGGGTACGATCCTGACGATGTGATGCGGTCTGTCTACGCGAAAAGCCGGGACAACGCCCGCACACCGATGCAGTGGTCTGCGGAGAAAAATGCCGGATTCACGGACGGGACGCCCTGGATCGAGGTGAACCCGAACTATATCGAGATCAACGCCGATTCGGAGCGCAGAGACCCGGATTCCGTGTTCAGCTATTACCGTACCTTAACCCATCTCAGGAAAGAATACCCGGTCTTCATTGACGGGAAATTCGAACTTCTGATGGAAGAAGACGAGCAGATCTTTGCCTATACGCGGACCTCGTCTGAAGGAGAGATGCTGGTCTGCGCCAACTTCTCAGGAGAACCGGCGAAATGTCCGCTGATCAGCGGGTGGAAGGACGCCCGGGAGCTGATCCACAACTATCACGGTGATGTGACGGAAGAGCTCAGGCCATATGAGGCTGTGATGCTGTGGAAGGCAGGGGAGAACTGAGATGTACAGTGACTGCGTCAAGATTTCAGAGTCTGCAAATGTAGTGAAAGAAGCTGTCGTGATCGGAGACGTGACGGTGGGAGAGGAATGCACCATCCTTTTCCATGCCGTCCTCCGCGGCGATGCCGAGAAAATCATCGTGGGACGGTGCAGCAACATACAGGACAACTGCACGATCCATGCGGATGCAGGCTATCCGGCTGTGATCGGAGCCCATGTCACTGTGGGGCATAATGCAGTGCTGCATGGATGCACGGTGGGCGACGGCAGCCTGATCGGGATGGGCGCCGTCGTCCTGAATGGGGCGCAGATCGGAAGGGAATGCCTGATCGGCGCGGGCAGCCTCGTCCTTGAAGGGCAGGTCATCCCGGACGGGAGCCTGGCAGCCGGGAGTCCGGCGAAGGTGAAGCGCATGCTGACCGAGGCGGAACGCCGGAGGCTGCACGAGAGCAGCCAGGCGTATATACAGGCGGGCAGGAAACTGAAAGCAGAAGGGTACTGCCGTATGCCTTAGCAGAGCCGCAGCCGCTGTCCGAAGAGATTGTAAACAAGTCAGCAGTATCGGAGAAAATACAGATTGAGATCAGAGTGACGTTGTGGATAGAGATTCCTTCTTGACAGAGAATATCCGGGTGCGGTAGAATAACCGATGTAGAGAAAGCGTTGAAGAGGACAGTAGGCTGTCCGCACTTCTCAGAGAGGGAGCCGCCCGGTGTGAGGCTCCTGTTGTGCGGCTGACTGAAGACCACCTCGGAGCGGCCCTAATACGGCACGGTGATTCCGTTATCATCACATGAATTAAGATGGTTTTCCATGGAAAACAAGCAGGGTGGAACCGCGGGCGCATTGTCCGTCCCTGCAGGGAGTGTTTCCGTGCGGCTATAGATTCAGATCAGAAGAGGCATTCCTTACGGAGTGCCTTCTCTTTTGCCGCAGCGAGAGGAAAAATGGGAGACTGCTCAAGGCAGGTCCCTATGTCTGTCCGGCTGCATGGCAGAGGAAGACCCGGCATGAAGAGTACAGCCCGGTCTGAAGAGCACGGACAAAAATGATTTCAGAGAACAGAAAGGAAGAGAAAGAACATGAAGATCACACTGAAAGACGGTTCATTCAAAGAGTATGGCCAGCCGATGAGCGTGTATGACATCGCGCTTGACATCAGCGAAGGACTTGCCCGGGCAGCGACAGCCGGAGAGCTCGACGGGGAGATCGTTGATTTAAGAACAGTTGTGGATAAAGACTGCGAGCTGAATATCCTGACATTTAACGACGAGAAAGGAAAAGGCGCGTTCCGCCATACAGCGTCTCATATCATGGCGCAGGCGATCAAGAGGCTGTATCCGGATACAAAGCTTGCGATCGGCCCGTCCATCGCAGACGGATTCTACTACGACGTGGACAGAGAGACTCCGCTGACCGCAGAAGATCTGGAGAAGATTGAGGCGGAGATGAAGAAGATCGTCAAGGAGAATCTTGAGATCAAACAGTACACTATGCCGAGAAACGAGGCGCTCGATTACTTTAAGGAGAAGAACGAGCCATATAAAGTAGAGCTGATCGAGGATCTGCCGGAGGACGAGACAATCAGCTTCTATTCCCAGGGAGAGTTCACAGACCTCTGCGCGGGACCGCACCTTATGACAACCAAGCCGGTGAAGGCGTTCAAGCTGACAAGCCTTGCGGGGGCTTACTGGAGAGGCAGCGAGAAGAACAAGATGCTTCAGAGGATCTATGGAACGGCGTTCCCGAAGAAAGCAGAGCTTGAAGAGTATCTGACCATGATGGAAGAGGCGAAGAAGCGCGACCACAGAAAGCTCGGAAAAGAGCTGGGACTGTTCATGATGCGCGAGGAGGGACCGGGATTCCCGTTCTTCCTGCCAAACGGAATGGTGCTCAAGAACACGCTGCTCGATTACTGGAGAGAGATCCACAGAAGAGCAGGCTATGTGGAGATCAACACGCCGATCATGCTGAGCCGCCATCTGTGGGAGACATCAGGACACTGGGATCACTATAAGGAAAATATGTATACAACCGTGATCGACGACGTGGATTTCGCCATCAAGCCGATGAACTGCCCGGGCGGTATCCTTGTATACGAATCCGAGCCCCGCTCTTACCGCGATCTTCCGATCCGTATGGGCGAGCTGGGACTTGTGCACCGCCATGAAAAATCCGGACAGCTCCACGGCCTGATGAGAGTGCGCTGCTTTACTCAGGACGACGCGCATATCTTCATGATGCCGGAGCAGATCAAGGACGAGATCAAAGGCGTCGTGAAGCTGATCGACGAGGTTTACAGCCTGTTCGGATTCAAATACCACGTAGAGCTCTCCACCCGCCCGGAGGACAGCATGGGAAGCGATGAAGACTGGGAGATGGCGACAGACGCGCTCCGCAATGCGCTTGATGACATCGGCCTGCCCTACGTTGTTAATGAAGGGGACGGCGCGTTCTACGGACCGAAGATCGACTTCCATCTGGAGGACTCCATCGGAAGGACATGGCAGTGCGGTACGATCCAGCTTGACTTCCAGCTTCCGCTCCGCTTCGATCTGGAGTACACCGGCGCGGATGGGGAGAAGCACAGGCCGATCATGATCCACCGCGTTGTGTTCGGCTCCATCGAGAGGTTCATCGGAATCCTGATCGAGCACTTCGCAGGCGCGTTCCCGACCTGGCTCGCTCCGGTTCAGGTGAAAGTCCTTCCGATCTCCGACAAGCACATGGAGTACGGAAAGAAAGTCCTGGACGCGCTCAATGAAGCGGGCATCCGAGCTGAGATCGACAGCCGCGCCGAGAAGATCGGCTACAAGATCCGCGAGGCGCAGATGAAGAAGATCCCGTACATGCTCGTTGTCGGCGCGAAGGAAGAAGAGGATAATAAGGTTTCCGTGAGAAGCCGCTTTGCAGGCGATGAGGGACAGAAGGATCTGGAGGCGTTCATCGCGCAGATCA
>CALWQS010000065.1 GCA_944383745.1 uncultured Mediterraneibacter sp.
CGATGCATTGGGAGCATCGGTTTAACCATATGGTAAAACGATACAACGACATTTACCGGGTTCAGATGCCGAATATCACTCCCCACGTCTGCCGCCATACCTACTGCAGCAACATGGCAAAGACAGGAATCAATCCAAAGTCATTACAGTATCTGATGGGACATGCGGATATCAGTGTTACTCTTAACACATATACCCATGTAAGATTTGAAGATGCAAAGGAAGAATTACAGAAACTGAAGTTAGTCAATGCCTAGTGTTTTAGGCATTTTTAAGGGATTTCATCCATGGCAGACTAACTGTGGGAAAACCAGTTGAATTTCCCACACTTTTCCCACACTCAAAGGAAAAGATATGCAAAATCTTGCTAAGATACGCCAGGAGAGCATGGAAACATGAAAATGCTCAAACCCTTGAAAATACGACATTTCTTGGCAAAATCGAGCAAAAAATGGAGGTTGAGAAACATGATTAAAGTACTATTCATCTGCCACGGCAACATCTGCCGTTCCACCATGGCAGAATACGTTATGAAAGACTTGACAGCCAAAGCCGGCCTTTCCGATTCTTTCCACATCGACTCCGCCGCCACCAGCCGCGAGGAGATCGGCAATCCGGTCCATCACGGCACGCGCCGGAAGTTAAAAGAAGCGGGCATCCCCTGCGGGGATCACCGGGCGCGCCAGATGCGCCGGGAAGAATATGACAAGTTTGATTACATCATTGGCATGGATTCCTGGAATATCCGGAATATCAACCGCATCATCGGAAATGATGACCCGGATCATAAGGTATACAAGCTTCTGGATTTTACGAACCGAAAGGGTCAGGATATCGCTGATCCGTGGTATACGGGGAATTTTGACGATACGTACAGAGATGTAAAAGAGGGCTGTGAAGCCCTCCTGAATGACTGCCTCCTACGCGTTTAGCGCGTAGGAGAGCAGTTTTTTTAAATTATTGTGGAACTGCCGGTTCTGAGAACGCAGTTTCATTTTTTCTGCACCGGACTTGCTCTGTTCGACATGGGCTGCGTACCGGTTGAATAAAACGTGGTAATCTGTTTCCTTTTTCTGCCCCCAGCGGACGAGCACCCAGTTCATTGCCTCCGGATTCCAGTGCTCCATAGCAATCCCCGCCATTTTCAGTTCAGTAATGTACTGAACTGCCTGAAGGGAAAGCTGAGTGATCTGACGTCTGCGGAGAGAATCTGCATTTGACAGTTCAGAGTTTTCTGATTTGCGGAAAAAACGCTTCCTCAGCGGCTTTTTCCTTTTTGTTTCCCGCTCTATCAGGCGAATGCTGCGCGAAACGAGTTCATTGAGCTGCGCCGCTGTGTTCCAGTATGTGACAAATGACACGGATTCATCCTTTGATTCATCGTCAGGACCGACCTTGAATGTACGGAACACTCTTGCAGATCCAGATTCGCCGAAGATTTCCATATTGTATTCCTTCCGCTTTTCAGGATTGGAAAGCACGCGGTAAGCTTCAAGAATTTCCTGCATGAAAGCGGTGGTATCGATATCTTTATGTACGTTGGCATCAGGATGGTACACCTTTGCCAATGCGTTTTTCGCGGCTGTGATCTCCTCTAAAGCCGCATCCCTGGATACACCTAAAATTTCATAATAAGTGCGTGGCTTCATCGACTGCCTCCTTATTAAATTGTGTTCTTTATTCTCCCATCGATTAATTAATATACGCTATGAATTTCCAAAAGTCAAATAATTCCTTTTTCCTTCAAAGAAGGATTTTCAGACGGAAGCAGGCGTTTCTGGCATATTTGCACCGGTGTGAGACTATACTGTTAACAGACGAAATTGCAGAGGAGTTTTGAGATGAAGAGGTTTCTGGCAGTAATTCTCGGATCCGTTCTGCTGCTGCAGGGTATTTGCACTGCTTCTGTGACCGTGTATGCAGAAGAAAGCGCAGAGGAAGAAAGCGTTGGGGAAGAAAGTGCGGATGAGGGAAGCGGGGAAGAAAATGCGGAGGAAAATATATCAGGAGAAAGCGAGGAGGAAGGGGCGCAGGAAGAAAACACTGCTGCAGTGGAGATCAGTGCTCCGTCTGCGATCCTGATGGAGGCCTCTACAGGAACGGTCATCTATGAAAAGGATGCGGATACTGCCCGTCCTCCGGCCAGTGTCACGAAGGTGATGACGCTTCTTCTTATTTTTGATGCCCTTGAGAACGGGACGATCAGCCTGGAGGATGAGGTGACGACTTCTGAGTATGCAGCGTCAATGGGCGGCTCCCAGGTGTTCCTGGAGGCGGGGGAAGTGCAGACAGTAGATACTCTGATTAAGTGTATCTCTGTCGCCAGCGCGAACGACGCCTGCGTCGCTATGGCAGAATACATATGCGGAAATGAAGAAGAGTTTGTGCGCAGGATGAATGAGCGGGCGGCGGAACTGGGGATGAATCACACAAGCTTTGTCAACTGCAACGGCCTGGACGCAGACGGCCATGTGACCAGCGCGCGGGACATTGCGCTGATGTCAAGAGAGCTGATCACGAAGTATCCTCAGATCCATGACTACTGTATGATCTGGATGGAGGACATTACGCATACGACGGAGAAAGGGACTTCCGAGTTCGGGCTGACCAACACGAATAAGCTTGTCAGGCAGTATGAGTATGCCACAGGACTTAAGACCGGCTCCACCGGCGAGGCAAAGTTCTGCGTGTCTGCCACAGCGGAGAAGAATGGAGTGGAACTGATCGCGGTGATCATGGCGGCGGAAAACTCCAAGGATCGATTCGGCGACGCAGTGAAGCTGTTAAACTATGGATTCGGGAAATGCCAAATTTATACAGACAATGACATGGAGGCGATTCCGCCCGTGAAAGTGGAGGGCGGCGTAGAGGAAGAAGTGGGCGCGGAGTACGCGGAGCAGTTTACCTGGCTGGATATAACAGGGGCGAACCTAAACCAGATGGAAAAGACTGTGGAAATGAAGGAAGGGATCCGGGCTCCCCTGAAAAAAGGGGATGTCATCGGGCAGGCTGTGTATACACTGGACGGAACAGAGAAAGGGAGAGTCGACATTATTGCGTCGGGGGATGTGGAGAAGGCAGGATTCATTGACTGTCTCCTGGAAGCGGCGGAAGGGCTGCGCCTGTAGCCTGCCTGTGAAGCGGCTGCAAATTGAAGAAATCAGGGTTGTGCCGCATCCATTATATGACTTATAATGTATAAAGCTGAGAAAAGGTTTTTGAGAAGTACAAGGAGGATCAAGATATGGACTATGCGAAGATGATCGATCATACACTGCTGAAGCCGGAGGCGTCGCGGGAGCAGGTGAAGAAGCTCTGCAGGGAGGCGGCGGAATATGGCTTCCACTCCGTATGCGTCAATTCCTGCTATGTCAGCTTCTGTGCAGATCTCCTGAAAGACTCTGATGTAAAGGTGTGTACAGTCATCGGATTTCCGCTGGGAGCGATGTCATCGGCGGGAAAGGCGGCGGAAGCTGCAGCTGCCGTGAAGGACGGAGCAGATGAGCTGGACATGGTCATCAATGTGGGCATGATTAAGAGCGGTGACTGGGAGTATGTACGCCGTGATATAGAAGAAGTTGTGAAGGCGGCGGGAAGCAGGGCGCTTGTGAAGGTGATCCTGGAGACCTGCCTGCTTACAGATGATGAGAAGCGCATAGCGTGCAGGGTATGCAGAGAGGCGGGGGCAGCGTATGTCAAGACGTCCACCGGCTTTTCTACAGGCGGAGCCACAGCGGCGGACGTCAGGCTGATGAGGGAAGAGGCCGGGGACAGTATGGGCGTCAAAGCATCAGGCGGAATCCGCTCCCTGAAGGATGCGGAAGAGATGGCTGCTGCCGGCGCTGACCGGATCGGCACCAGCTCCGGCATTGCCATTGCCCGGGAGCAGAAAGGGCTTGGGATGAGCCTATGAGCGTGACAGGGATTCTGGCTGCCGCTGCCGCCGTACTTGCGGCTGTTGTGATCGAGATATACCGGGAGATCCATTGTTTCCGAGTGACACGTTACAGTCTGAGCCTGAAGAAGCTGAGACACCTGGAGAAGGAGATTCGGATCATATTCCTCAGTGACCTTCACAACAAAGTATACGGACAGGACAATGACGTCCTTCTTCGCGCGATCTGCCGGGAGGCGCCGGATCTGATTCTCATCGGCGGTGATATGCTGGTCGGGAAGGCGGGCATCGCCCGTCAGCCGGCGTATGAATTTGTGCGGCAGCTCCCGGAGATCTGCCCGGTGTTTTATGCCAATGGCAATCACGAGCAGAGGATGAAGGAGATGCCGGAGAAGTACGATTACTCATATCAGGATTACAGGGAAAAGCTGAAGCAGAGCGGCGTCATTTTTCTGGAAAATGAGAGCCGCAGGATCATGATACACGGCATGAAGCTGAATGTGAGCGGGCTGGAGCTGCCCCTTGCATCCTATGAAAAGTTCAAAAAGCAGCGTGTCAGGGGGACAGATGTGGCAGAGCGGCTCGGCTTCTGGCCCGGCGGGAAGAACGCTGCCGCAACCGGAGCGGATGAGCTGCAGATTCTGCTCGCACACAATCCTGCATATGCAGAAGGCTATAAGGAGTGGGGCGCCGACGTGATCCTCTCAGGCCATCTCCATGGCGGCGTCGTGCGTCTTCCGGGGATCGGCGGCGTGATCACACCGCAGGCGTTCCTGTTCCCGAAATATTCCGGGGAAATGACGGTGGAGGAAGAGCAGGCGGTGATCGTGAGCAAAGGCCTCGGAACCCACACAATCAATATCCGGCTGTTTAACATGCCCGAGGTGGTTCTGCTGACGCTGAAAAAGCCGTTGTAAAATCCGGGGGATTCCCGTATAATAGTAACATTGACGTGCTTTGAAATTTGTATTCGGGGAGAACTTTATGGGAATACCGGTTAAATTAGAAGTGTTTGAGGGGCCATTGGATCTGCTCCTTCATCTGATCGACAAAAATAAGATTGATATCTACGACATACCGATCGTGGAGATCACGAATCAGTATATGGAATATATCAGAAATATGCAGAGAGAAGACCTGAATGTCATGAGCGAGTTCCTCGTCATGGCGGCGACACTTCTTGACATCAAGTGCCGGATGCTCCTCCCGAAGGAAGTGACGGAGGACGGGGAGGAAGAAGATCCGAGGAGGGAGCTTGTTGAGCAGCTCCTTCAGTACAAGATGTACAAGTATATGGCGTATGAACTGAAGGACAGGCAGATTGATTCAGACATGGTGATGTACCGGAGCCCGGCAGTCCCGGATGAGGTGAGAAGGTATGCGGAGCCGGTTGACCTGGACGCGCTGCTGGGAGACCTTACTCTCGGAAAGCTCAGCGCAGTCTTCCGCGAGGTGATGAAGCGGCAGAACGATAAGATCGATCCGGTCAGGAGCAAGTTTGGGAAGATCGAGAAAGAAGAGGTCTCGCTGTCGGATAAGTTTTCTTATGTCCGCAGCTATATGGAGACGCATCAGCGGTTCAGCTTCCGGCAGCTCCTCGAGCAGCAGAAAAGCAAGATGCATATCGTGGTGACGTTTCTTGCCATCCTGGAGATGATGAAGCTGGGTGAGATCCATGTAGAGCAGGCGGAGAACTGCGGAGAGATTATAATTGAAAGGACTGGAAATAGAGATGGAGATAGAGAAGCTTCAGGGGGCAATTGAGGCGATCCTTTTCACGATGGGTGATTCCGTGGAGCTTGAGAAGATCGCGGCGGCAGTCGGGCATGACGAGAATACGACAAGAAAGATCATCCATAATATGATGGACCGGTACGACGCTGAGGACAGAGGAATCCGCATCATCGAGCTGGACAATGCATTCCAGCTTTGTACGAAGAAGGAAATGTACGAGTATCTGATCCGCGTGGCGAAGCAGCCGAAGCGCTATGTGCTCACGGATGTCCTCCTTGAGACGCTCTCCATCATTGCCTATAAGCAGCCGGTCACAAAGCTTGAAATTGAGAAGATCAGAGGTGTGAAGTCTGATCATGCAGTGAACAAGCTGGTGGAGTACGGGCTTGTGGAAGAGACGGGGCGAATGGACGCTCCGGGACGCCCGCTCCTCTTCGGGACGACGGAGGAGTTCCTGCGCCGGTTCAGCGTGCAGTCTCTGGATGAGCTCCCGTCTCTGAATCCGGAACAGGTCGAGCACTTTAAGGAAGAGGCGGAGGAAGAAGCTCAGCTGAAGCTGGATATCTGAAGCCTTCAGCGTGTAAAAAATGAGACGGACGGTATTCCCGCATATACCAGTTGTACTATTTCCGGAGACTCCGGCATAGATTCTAAGTGAGATGGTTGCGGCGGGAGTGAATCCGGTATGAAAATAAGGAGAACATTGACTGCCCTGGCCTGCTCTGCCGGTCTGATCCTGACAGGATTCTTCTCGGTGCCGCGGGAGGCCGGGGCGCAGGAGACAGAGGTCGAGATCGCTGCCTCCCAGCTGTACGCCCAGTCGGCGGTCCTGATGGACGCGGACAGCGGGCGTATTTTATTTGCAAAAAACGGACAGGAAGAGCGCGCTATGGCGAGTACGACGAAGATCATGACATGCATTCTGGCGCTGGAAAACGGGGATCTCTCGGAGGAGATTGCCGTGAGCGCGGAGGCGGCGTCTCAGCCGGCGGTGAAGCTGGGGATGAAAGAAGGCCAGAGATTTCAGCTGAACGACCTTCTCTATTCCCTGATGCTGGAGTCCCACAATGACTCCGCGGTCGCTGTGGCGGAATGCATCGGCGGGAGTGTGGAAGGATTTGCCGCTATGATGAACCGCAAAGCGATGGAGATCGGATGCAGTGACACATATTTTATCACGCCGAACGGGCTGGATGCGGAGGATGAGACGGGAAAGCACCATACTACTGCGGCGGATCTGGCGAGGATTATGAAGTACTGCATCATGGATTCCGAGAAAAAGGACGCGTTCCTGGAGATCACGAGAACAGAGAGCTATCAGTTTTCGGACTGTGACGGCAGCGGCTCCTACAGCTGCAGCAATCACAATACCTTTCTTCATATGATGAACGGAGCCCTGTCGGGGAAGACCGGATTTACCGCAGATGCAGGCTACTGTTATGTGGGTGCGCTGCGTGAGGACGACAGGACATTCATCGTAGCACTCCTTGCATGCGGATGGCCCAACAATAAGGGGTATAAATGGTCGGACACACGGAAGCTGATGGAGTATGCGCTGGAAAACTATCATTACAGGGAGTTCGGAACAGAAGCGGAGACAGTTTCTGTAGCTGTGGAAAATGGCTCGGCGGGAGGATTTCCCGGTGCAGGCAATGTGCAGGTCAAGGCGTGCGCTGAGCCATCGCCGTTTCGGGTGCTTCTTAAAGAAGGGGAAGAGATCAGCGTGGAATATGATGTCCATGAGGCGGTGAAAGCCCCGATAGAGAAGGGGCAGACTATGGGAACGGTGATCTACAGCCTCGGCGGAGAGACGATTCGGGAATATCCGCTGACAGCAGACGTGTCTGTTCAGGAAAGAGATTTTGCCGTGTGCTTTTCTTACATCAGAGACTGCTTTCTCCTGGTGCCGGAATGAATGACATGTGCTGCAGAAAGAAATATGTGTGAATCTGCGAGAAAATAAGATTAAAATAGATCAATCCAAATGATTAATTTTGCCACTGGTAACGGAGCAAAACCTGTGATAGTATAAGTGAGGATAAAATAAAGCAATAAAATTGATTAAATATAAGGAGAAATACAGCTATGCGAAATTGGGAAAAATACGAAAAGACTTATTTTATGCCGCCCGAGCCGTGCTACGACTGGGTAAAGAAGGATTCTATCGAGAAACCGCCGATCTGGTGCAGCGTTGACCTGCGCGATGGGAATCAGGCCCTCATCGAGCCGATGAGCCTGGATGAGAAGCTTGAGTTTTTCCAGATGCTTGTCGATGTGGGATTCAAAGTGATCGAGGTCGGATTTCCGGCGGCATCTGAGACAGAGTACCAGTTTCTGCGAACACTGATCGAGCAGAATATGATCCCCGATGACGTCACGATCCAGGTTCTGACGCAGGCGAGAGAGCACATTATCAAAAGGACATTTGAGGCGGTGAAGGGCGCGCCGCATGCGATCATCCATGTATATAATTCAACATCTGTCGCTCAGAGAGAGCAGGTGTTCCGAAAGAACAAAGAAGAGGTCAAGAAGATCGCGACAGACGGCGCCCAGCTTCTGAAAAAGCTGGCGGAAGAGACGACAGGAAACTTTACTTTTGAGTACAGCCCCGAGAGCTTTCAGGGAACAGAGGTGGACTACGCGCTGGAAGTGTGCAACGCAGTGCTTGATATCTGGCAGCCGACTCCGGAGAACAAGGCGGTCATCAATCTGCCGACTACAGTAGAAAATGCAATGCCCCATGTGTTCGCAAGCCAGGTGGAGTACTTCAACAAACACCTTGTCCACAGAGACAGTGTGATCCTTTCCCTGCATCCTCACAATGACCGCGGTTCCGGAATCTGTGACGCAGAGCTGGGAATCCTTGCCGGAGCGGACAGGATCGAAGGCACGCTTTTCGGAAACGGCGAGCGTACAGGAAATGTGGACATCATCACGCTGGCGATGAACATGTTCTCGCAGGGCGTGGATCCGAAGCTTGATTTCTCCAACATGAGCGATATCGTAGAAGTTTACGAGCGGGTGACAAGGATGAAGGTATCCCCCCGCCAGCCTTACGCAGGAGAGCTTGTGTTCACTGCATTCTCCGGGTCCCATCAGGACGCGATCGCCAAGGGAATGGCGTGGAGAGAAGAGAAGAACTGCGAGAAGTGGAGCGTTCCTTATCTCCCGATCGATCCGCAGGACGTGGGGAGGAGATACGACTCCGACGTTATCCGCATCAACAGCCAGTCGGGAAAAGGCGGCGTGAACTATATCCTCAAGCAGAGCTTCGGCATCAGCCTGCCGGAGAAGATGAAGGAGGAAGTGGGATACCTTGTCAAGGACGTCTCCGACAAAGCGCATAAAGAGCTTACTCCGGACCTGGTATACCGGATCTTTGAGGATCACTATATCAACACCAGGCCGGTATTCACTGTCGACGAGTGCCACTTTAAGCAGGAGGACGGCATCGTTGCCGAGGCGACGATCCACCACAACGGCGCATCGCTGAAGATCACAGGTGTCGGAAACGGACGTCTCGATGCGGTGAGCAATGCAATTAAGCATTATTTTGACGTAAGCTATGAGCTGGCGTTCTATGAGGAGCACTCCCTGACAAAGGGCTCCTCTTCCAGGGCTGTCGCCTATGTGGGCGTGATCTGCAACAAGAAGCGCTACTGGGGCGTCGGCATAGATGCGGATATTATTAAGGCGTCGATCGAGGCGCTTGTCGTCGCCGTGAACAAGGTGAAGGAGATCGCAGAGTCGAATGTCAACAAAGACGAGAGGCTTCTTGAGATCACGAACTATATTTACGCGAACTACAAGGATGTCACGCTGGACGACCTGGCTGAGAAGTTTTTCCTCTCCAAGCCTTACCTCTCCAAATACATTAAAGAAAAGTCGGGGATGACTTTCGGAGATATCCTGAAAAAGGTCAGGATGAAGAAGGCGCGCGCCATGCTGAAGAGCAGCAGCGCAACAGTGGAGAGCATTGCGGAGTCTGTAGGATATCAGAATGTGGAGCATTTTAACCGGGTGTTCAAGAAGATGTATAATATTACGCCTGTGCAGTACCGCAACAGAAAATAAACGCAGATAAAGCAAAACTCAATGCAGAGTTCTCAGAAAAGAGGGCTCTGCATTTTTATGAAATTTGTTTGTGCTGGAAATACTTTAGTGGTATCATAGGAACTGTTCCATTTGATTTTACTGACAGGAGGACTTTATTTTGAAGGTTTCTGAGAGGATAGAAGAACTGCGCCGCGAGATGGACGCGGAGGGGATCGACATCTATATCGTCCCGACGGCGGACTATCACCACAGCGAATATGTGGGCGAATACTTTAAGGCGCGGCAGTTTCTGACCGGGTTCACCGGCTCGGCAGGCACGGCAGTGTTCACACAGGGAAAAGCCGGCCTGTGGACCGACGGGAGATATTTTATCCAGGCAGAGAAAGAGCTGGAAGGCAGCGGCGTCATCCTGCACAGGATGGGAGAGTCAGGGACGGATACGATGGAAGAATTTCTCGAAAAAGAACTTCCCCGGGGAGGGACGATTGGATTTGACGGCAGGACCATAGGATTCAACGAGGGGAGCCGTTTCGAGGAGATCGCGCGGGAAAAAGGTGGAAGTATCCGGTACAGCCGGGATCTTGCCGGGAGAGTATGGCGGGAAAGGCCGCCCCTGCCGCGTGAGAAGGCGTTTCTCCTGGACACCTGTTACAGCGGAGAGGACACTTCATCCAAGCTTGCGCGCATCCGGGAGAAGATGGCTGACCTGCGCGCGGACGTCCAGATTTTATCCAGCCTGGACGATATCGCATGGATGCTGAATATAAGAGGGAACGACGTGGCGTACTGCCCGCTTGTGCTGGCGTATGCCCTTGTGTATAAAAATCATGTAGAGCTGTATGCAGATGCAGAGAAGTTTGATGATGATATTCGTGAGGAATTTGCCAAGAACAGCGTATGTCTGTTTCCCTATGACGGAATCTATGAAGCAGTGCGGCGCTTTGGAAAAGGGGATGCGATTCTGCTGGATCCGGAGAGAACAAGCTATGCGCTCTGCAGAAATATTCCGGATGGCGCGGAGATTATCGAGGCGCAGAATCCGCAGATTCTCATGAAGTCTGTGAAAAATGATACGGAGGCGGCAAATCTGAGACGCGCCCACTTAAAAGACGGGGTTGCGCAGACCAGGTTTATGTACTGGCTGAAGAAAAATATCGGAAAAATTCCAATGACAGAACGCTCTGTATCTGCTAAACTGGAAGAGTTCCGCGCACAGCAGGACGGATATATCGGCGCCAGCTTCGAACCGATCAGCGCATTTGGAGAGCACGGCGCGATCGTCCACTACAGCGCAGCGCGGGAGTCGGACGCCGGGCTGGAAGAGGGCAGGCTCCTTCTCATGGATACCGGCGGACACTATTGGGAAGGGTCCACGGATATTACGAGAACCTTCGCGTTAGGCGAAGTAAACTATGAGGAAAAGGAGCATTTTACGCTTGTGGCAAGAGCGATGCTTCGCCTTGCGTATACGGTATTCCTTCACGGCTGCACGGGAGCAAATCTGGACTGCATTGCCAGGGAAGTCTTCTGGAAAGAGCGGCTGAACTTCAATCACGGGACAGGACACGGCGTGGGGTATCTCATGAATATCCATGAGGACCCGGTCAATTTCCGCTGGCGTGAGGGAAGAACGCCTGCACAGCGCCTGGAAAAGAATATGGTTATAACTGACGAGCCCGGGATCTACATCGAGGGTTCCCACGGGATCCGCCTGGAGAATGAGCTCCTTGTGCAGGAAGATGCGGAGAACGAGTACGGGCAGTTTATGCGTTTTGAGATACTTACATGTGCTCCGCTGGATCTGGATGCGATCCTGCCGGAAAAGATGTCCGGAGACGAAAGGATGATGCTCAACCGCTATCACGAAAGCGTCTATGAAAGGATCAGCCCTTTTCTGGAAAAGGATGAGAGAGACTGGCTGAGAGAGTATACCAGGCCGGTCTGAGTTCAAAGCCGCTTTTTTGGGCGGCGGAGCACTAAAAAAATAAGGAACAGAGTGAACAATGGAAGCAACAGAAAACAGTACGAACGAATTGATCGTAAGAATAGAAGCAAAGTATGAAAAAATGAGCAAAGGGCAGAAGAGGCTTGCCGATTATGTCTGCAGAAATTACGACAAGGCGGTCTTTCTCACCGCTGCCCGCCTCGGAGAGATCGTCGGTGTCAGCGAGTCGACTGTGGTTCGTTTCGCAACCCAGCTTGGATACAAAGGATATCCGGGGTTTCAGAAAGCGCTGGAAGAATTGGTGCGGAATAAGCTCAATTCAATCCAGAGAATGGAAGTGACCTACGGACGGATCAGCCAGAGCGAGATCCTGGAGACTGTCCTGCAGTCAGATATTGAAAAGATCAAGCTTACGCTCGCGGCAATCGACCATAAGGCGTTTGACCTTGCCATCGATACGATCCTGAATGCGAAGAAGATCTATGTGATCGGCATCCGGAGCTGTGCCCCGCTTGCCTCCTTCCTGACCTTTTATCTGAATCTGGTCTGCGAGGATGTCACCGCGGTCAATACGAACAGCTCCAGCGAGATTTTTGAACAGCTCATCCGCATCGGAGAAGAGGATGTGATCATCGGGATCAGCTTTCCGAGGTATTCTATGAGGACGCTGAAAGCGCTGGAGTTTGCCAGCAACCGGAAGGCGAAGGTGATCACTCTTACTGACAGCATCCACTCCCCGATGAACCTGTATTCATCCTGCAATCTGATCGCGCGCAGCGACATGGCTTCTATCGTGGATTCTCTTGTAGCGCCGCTCAGTGTGGTGAATGCACTGATCGTGGCGCTCTGCATGAAGAAGCAGAAGGAAGTGGTCGGCACCCTGGAAATGCTGGAAGAAATATGGGGAGAATACCAGGTGTACAGCGGAGACGAGCTGAATCCGGTGAGCGGCGCCGTATCTGTCGGCGGGCATGAAGGCGGAGAAAAAGAGGAAGGCGGAGAGGACGAATGAGCAGGGTGATCGTGATCGGCGGAGGCGCCGCGGGAATGATGGCGGCCGTCATGGCCGCGCGGAGCGGAAGAGAGGTGCATCTGCTTGAGAAAAATGAAAAGCTCGGGAAGAAGCTGTTCATTACAGGAAAAGGACGCTGCAATATCACAAATGCGGCCGATGTGGAAGAATTATTTCCCGCAGTCGTGAGCAACCCGAAGTTTTTGTACAGTGGATTTTACAGCTTTACGAACGAACAGACTGTGGAGTTTTTCGAAGAGCTCGGGGTGAAGACAAAGGTTGAGAGGGGAGGTCGGGTTTTCCCCGTCTCAGACCATTCTTCTGATGTGATCGGCGCTTTAAGCCGGGAGATGAGGCGGCTTGGCGTGGAAGTCTCTCTCGAGACAGAAGTCAGGCATATCTTATGCAGAGACGGATGTGCGACGGGAGTCGAGACCGCAGACGGAGAGAAGATCATGGGAGATGCGGTGATCGCTGCCACAGGCGGGATCTCTTACCCGTCCACAGGCTCCACCGGAGACGGCTACCGTTTCGCGCGGGAGTGCGGACACAGCGT
>CALWQS010000066.1 GCA_944383745.1 uncultured Mediterraneibacter sp.
GTGCGAAGCTGACAGTGGAGGATTCTCCCGCTCTGGAAGACCTGAAGAGCCTTGCAGAACAGGGCGTGGAGATCATGACCTGCGGGACCTGTCTTGACTATTATGGAATCAAAGACAAGCTTGCGGTCGGCACTGTGACGAACATGTACAGCATCGTGGAGACGATGCAGAAAGCAGGAAGGGTCATCCGCCCGTAGGATGCCGGAACCTGCATGCTGACTGAAGGGAGGTGAGGACATGTACAAGGAGATCCATCTTACACAGATGACGAAGACAGCCGGGTGAGCGGCCAAAATAGGTCCTGAGACCCTTGCCCAGGTTCTGGGCAAGCTGCCGAAATTTACAGACGAGCGTCTGCTCGTCGGACTCGAGACATCAGACGATGCCGCGATTTATAAAATATCGGATGAGACTGCTGTCATTCAGACACTTGATTTCTTCACTCCGGTTGTGGATGATCCGTATCTGTTCGGGCAGATCGCAGCTGCCAATGCGCTGAGCGACGTCTATGCCATGGGCGGCGAGCCGAAGATCGCGCTTAATATCGTGTGCTTCCCGAACTGCCTGGATCCGGAGATCTTAGGAGAGATACTCCGGGGCGGAGCAGACAAGGTGAGAGAGGCCGGAGCCGTGCTGGTGGGCGGTCATTCCGTGCAGGACGATGAGCCGAAGTACGGTCTGTCCGTCACCGGATTTGTACACCCGGACCGGATTTATAAAAATTACGGGTGTCAGCCGGGGGATGTCCTGATCCTCACCAAGCAGATCGGAAGCGGAGTGATCAACACTGCCGTGAAGGCACAGATGGCTTCAGACAGTGCCGCCGCGGAAGCAGCGCAGGTCATGTCTGCTCTGAACCAGAAGGCGAAGCGGGCGGCGGAAGGGCATACAGTACATGCCTGTACGGACGTGACGGGGTTCGGCCTTCTCGGGCACTGCACGGAGATGGCGAAGGCGAGTGATGTGACTCTGGAGATCCATGTAAGCGATGTGGCTTATATGGAGGAGGCTGCGGACTATGCCCGTATGGGACTTGTACCGGGAGGCGCATACAGGAACCGCGAATTTGCAGAGCCCTGGCTGGACAGCGGCGGTGTGGAGGAAGTATACCTGGATCTGCTCAGCGATCCGCAGACGTCAGGCGGACTTCTGTTCAGTGTGCCGGAGGAAGAGATGGAGAGCCTGATAGACGGCCTGCTGAGAGCAGGGATAGAGACAAAGGTTTCCGTGATCGGCAGAGTGCTGGAGAAGCAGGAGAGACTCATCCGGTTAGAAGGAGAGAGCCTGTTTGGAAAAAAAGAATGACATCTACAGAATGATTCCCCGGGTGGACAGCCTCATGGAGGAACCCCTGATCAGGGAGATGACAGAAAAATACGGTTATGACTGCGCACTTCACGGAGTGCGCAGTACTTTGGAAAAATTAAGAGAACGGCTGGGCGCATGCAAGTCAGCGGCAGAGGCGGAGAAGGAGCTGGAAGACCTGCCCGAAAAGATCTGCCGCGCGCTGGCGCGCTGGGCTCAGCCGGGGATGACCCGTGTCGTAAACGGCACGGGAATTATTCTGCATACCGGTCTCGGACGCGCGCCGCTTGGAAAGAGCGTGCTTCAGAGAGCGGCAGAAACTGCGGGGGGATATTCCAACCTGGAATTTGATCTTGCGACTGGAAAACGGGGAGAGAGGAACGCCCATTTTGAAAGGATCCTCTGTCAGCTGACCGGTGCGGAGGCGGCCATGGCTGTCAACAATAACGCCGGGGCGGTCCTGCTCATGCTGAGCGCGCTGGCGGGCGGAAGAGAAGTGATCGTCTCAAGGGGCGAGCTGGTGGAGATCGGCGGAAAGTTCCGCGTGCCGGACATGATGGAGCTTGGCGGATCGAAGCTGAGAGAAGTGGGGACTACGAACAGGACCCGTCTCTCTGACTATGAGACGGCGGTCAGCGAGGAGACCGGCGCTTTCCTCAAGGTGCATACGAGTAATTACAGGATCGTGGGATTTACAGAGTCGGTCTCAGTGAGAGAGCTGGCGGAGCTGAAGGAGCGGACCGGCATCCCGCTGCTGGAGGATCTGGGGAGCGGAGTGTTGATCGATCTGGAGAGATATGGATTCTGCCATGAGCCCTCCGTACAGGAGACGCTTGCGCAGGGAGCCGACGTGGTCACTTTCAGCGGAGATAAGCTTTTAGGCGGCCCGCAGGCAGGGATCATCGCAGGGAAAAGAGAGTATATTGAAAAAATGAAGCGTCACCCTCTCTCTCGCGTGCTGCGGATCGACAAGTTCACGGCGTCGGCGCTGGAGGCGGTTCTTCTGGAATATCTGAACCCGGAGAGCGCAGCAGAGAGTATCCCGGCGCTCAGAATGCTGACCATGCCGGCCGAGACGGTGCGCAGGGCAGCAGAGAAGCTGGCGGCGCTGATGCGGGAAGCTATGTGCTGTGAGGGCGGGAGCACACCTGAGGCGCCTGCTGCGGTCACAGTGGAAAGCTCGGCTGCCAGGGCTGGAGGCGGTTCGCTTCCGATGGAGGATATCCCCAGCTTCAGTGTGGCCGTCGCTCCGAAGGAGATCTCCGCCTCAGAACTGGAACGAAGGCTCCGAAGCCTGTCTGTACCTGTGATCGGCAGGATCACAGACGGGAAGCTTCTTCTCGATCTGCGCACGGTGGAGGAAGGGGATATTCCCTATCTGGCAGAACAGTTCAGAGATGGCGCGATTCTCAGGAAAGGCGGGATGAGATGAGGCATGTGATCATTGGAACCGCAGGACATATCGATCATGGAAAGACGGCGCTGATCCGCGCGCTGACAGGAAGAGATACGGACAGGCTGAAGGAAGAGAAGAAAAGAGGCATTACCATCGACCTGGGGTTCACCTGGTTCGATCTTCCGGGCGGAGAGCGCGCGGGGATCATCGATGTGCCGGGGCATGAGAAGTTTATCCGCAATATGGCAGCCGGCGTGGCGGGGATGGATCTTGTGCTCCTTGTGATCGCCGCGGACGAGGGGATCATGCCCCAGACAAGAGAGCACATGGATATCATGGAGCTGCTGGGAGTGCAGCGCTATATTATCGTGCTGAACAAGTGCGACCTGGCGGATGAAGAATGGATCGGCATGGTAGAAACGGAGATCCGGCGGGAGACCAGGGGGACGATTCTGGAGACTGCTCCGCTTGTGAGAGTATCGGCAGCCGCAGGAAGCGGGATCGACGAGCTGAAGGCCAGGATCGCAGAGACTGCTTTGGGGATGCCGGAGCGGGAGAGCGCGGAAGGAAAGGCTCGCCTTCCGATTGACCGGGTGTTTACAGCGGCAGGATTCGGCACAGTTGTGACGGGAACTCTTCTGGAGGGAACGATCCGGACAGGAGATCTGCTCACACTGTACCCGCAGGGCGCCTCCTGCCGCGTGCGCGGGATCCAGGTATATAACCAGGATGCGGAGTCCTGCTGCGCAGGGCAGCGGGCGGCCCTCAATCTGGCAGGAACCGGAAGAGACGAGATCCGCCGTGGATGCGTGCTTGCCGCGCCGGACAGCATCCGTTCGGGGAAAAATGTGGATGTCAGGCTGAGGCTTCTGAAGAGTGCGGGAAGAGTGGTGAAGAATCAGACGCGTCTCCACTTCCACAGTGGATCTGCGGAAATGCTCTGCCGCGCGGTACTGCTGGACGCGGACTCCATTGCGCCGGGGGAGAGCTGCCTGGCTCAGCTCAGGATGGAGACGGACACAGCGCTTAAGCCGGGCGACAGGTTTATCGTAAGATTCTATTCTCCGGTGGAGACAATCGGCGGAGGCGTTGTCCTGGAGCCGGATGCACCGAGGGAGAAGCGGTTCCGCCCGGAGGTGCTTGAGAGGCTTCGGAAGAGAGAGGAGGGAGCTCCGGTCCTGCTCTTAGAGCTGCAGGCAGAAAAACACGGGAAAACGATGGCGGATATGGAGGAACTGGCTTCCGAGCTGGGGATGGGCGCGGAGGCGGCGGAGTACATCCGGGAGCTTGCGGGTCAGGGCAGGCTTCTGCTGTTTGATTTGAACGGCAGAGAGTATGTCTGGCATGTGAGGGATGAAGCGGCAGCGAGAAAATCGCTCCTGGATCGGATGAAACAGTATCTGGAGGAATATCCATACCGCCCGGGCGTCCCGGCGGGCATCCTGAACGCGGTCTTGCCCGAGATGAATAAAAAACTTGCATCCGCATATGCGGAGTATCTGTGCAGATGCGGAGTCCTTGAGAGAAGGGGAGAGCGGCTTGCGCCGGCGGGATATGAGATCAGGAAGGATGAGACATACTGCCGGGTGCGCTCAATAATTCTTGAGGCGCTCGCAAACGCAGAATATCAGTTCATAAGGATCAACGGGCTGGAATTTACGAAGAAACAGAAAGAGATTCTGCCGGAACTGCTGCTTCTTATGTCAGAGACGGGAGAGATTGTGAGGCTCTCCGAAGACTGCTGCACGCTTCCTTCTTATATGGAAAATGCATGCGAGAAGATAGCGGACAGGTTTCGGGGAAGGGAGAAGATTACGGTTTCGGAGGTGCGGGACCTTTTTGATACGAGCCGGAAAAATGCAAAGCTTATCCTGGATTATACGGACAGGATCGGCATGACGCGCAAAAACGGCGGGGAGAGTGAGCGGATAATGACGGCGTTTAAAAAAAGTAAAGATTGAAAATGAAGAATTGACATTCCCTCTTTTAAATGGTATCTTGAAAACGATTTTACGAAAAATTAAAGAGAATTTAACAAAGGAGTTGTCATGGACATATCATTTTCTTATTTCGCAGAGAATATGGCAGGAAATCCGATTCTGATCATCACGGTCCTGCTTACCCTGGGCGTTATCTTTGTCAACGGATGGACAGACGCCCCGAACGCCATCGCGACCTGCGTAACGACAAGGTGTTTAAGTCCGCGCAGGGCGATCCTGATGAGCGCGGTGTTCAATTTCCTGGGCGTGTTTATCATGACTCAGATCAACAGTTCCGTTGCTTCCACGATCAGCAATATGGTTGATTTCGGAGACAGCACACACAGTGCGCTGATCGCTCTGTGCGCGGCTCTTGTATCTATTGTGGTCTACAGCGTGGCGGCATCGGTTTTCGGAATCCCTACGAGCGAGAGCCACAGCCTGATCGCCGGCCTGTCCGGCGCGGCAATAGCTATCCAGCAGGGGATAGGCGGCATCAACGGAAGCGAATGGGTCAAGGTGATCTACGGCCTTGTACTGAGCCTTGTACTTGGGTTTGCCACAGGCTGGATCGTCTGCAGGCTTATCACAATTCTGTGCAGAGAGATGGACAGGAGAAAGACGAACCGCTTTTTCTCCTGGGCGCAGATCGCCGGTGCTGCGGCAATGAGCTTTATGCATGGGGCGCAGGATGGACAGAAGTTCATCGGCGTTCTGTTTCTCGGGATCGCGTTTGCCAACGGCCAGGGTTCTGTCACAGGGATGGAGATCCCGCTCTGGCTGATGCTTCTGTGCAGTATCGTGATGGGACTCGGGACGAGCGTCGGCGGAGAGAAGATCATCAAATCCGTGGGAATGGATATGGTGAAGCTGGAGCGGTATCAGGGCTTTGCGGCGGATCTGTCGGGAGCGCTCTGCCTGCTGTACTCCAGCCTGTTCGGAATCCCGGTCTCGACGACCCACACGAAGACGAGCGCCATCATGGGCGTAGGAGCGGTGAAGAGGCTGTCGGCTATCAATTTCGGCGTTGTAAAGGATATGATGCTTACCTGGATCTTTACATTCCCGGGATGCGGACTCATCAGCTTTGTAATGGCGAAGATTTTTATGTTCATATTTGGATAAGAGGAGGAACCCCAAATGTCGAAAAAACAGGATGCTTATTATTTTGATAACTTTGCCGCGTGTGCGGAGTGCGGCTGCAGGGCAGCCCATCTTCTGAAGAATATCCTGACGGATTTCAGACCGGAAGAGATCTCTGACAGGCTGGACGAGATTCATGAGATCGAGCGCTCGGCAGACGAGCAGCGGCATGAACTTACGGATAAACTGACGAAGGCGTTCATCACGCCGATCGAGAGAGAGGATATCATGACGCTCAGCCATCACATCGATGAGGTTACAGACAAGCTGGAGGAAGTGCTGATCCGTATTTATATTAACAATGTGAAGGTGATCCGTCCGGAAGCGCTGCGCATGCTGGACACTGTGATTGAGTGCTGCGACGAGCTGAAGAAGCTGCTGGATGAATTTTCTGATTTTAAGCGTTCGGAGAAGCTCAAGCCGATCATTATCAGGATTAACTCTCTTGAGGAAGAGGCGGACAAGCTGTACATTGACAATATGAGAAAGCTGCACGTTGAAGAAAAAGACGTCCTGCAGATCATTGCCTGGAGGGAAATATATACTTATCTTGAAAAATGTGCGGATACCTGCGAACACGCCGCCGATGTAGTCGGAAGCGTTGTCATGACAAACTCATGAATCTGAAGCAGCTGGAAGCATTTGCCCGCGTGGCGGAGACGAAAAGTTTCTCTGAAGCGGCGAAAAGGCTCTATCTGACGCAGCCGACAGTGAGCGCACATGTCTCGGCTCTGGAAAAGGAACTGGGAGTGTGTCTTCTGTTGCGTACCACGAAAGAGGTCAGCCTGACAGAAGAAGGAAAAGCGCTCTATGGGTATGCTGTACAGATGCTGGATCTGGAGCAGGAGATCAGGGAGCATTTCGGCAGAAGAAAAAGCGGGAAAAGCGTTCTGCGCATTGCCGCGTCAACGATTCCGTCGCAGTATCTGCTTCCTGAGATCATGGTTCGGTTCAGGGAAAGATATCCCGGAGTGCGCCTCAGTGTGGCGGAGACGGACAGCGCAGGAGTGGTCGGGCAGATCGTTTCGGGAGAGGCGGATATCGGATTTGCCGGCACAGTGATGGAGCAGAAGCATTGCGTTTATATTCCGTTTTATCAGGATGAGCTGGTAGTGATAGCTCCCGGAGAAGGCGCAGGCGAACCTGAGAGCGCCGGGGAGACAGCCGGGTGGATCAGGCGCATGCCGGTCATTCTCAGGGAAGAGGGTTCGGGGACAAGGAAAGAAGCGCAGCGTCTTCTGCGGCAGCTCGGAATCGAATTATCAGAACTGAACATTGCAGCCAGTATTGAGAACCAGGAGACAATCAAGCGCTCAGTGAGAAATGGAATGGGAATTTCAATCCTGTCCCGCCTGGCGGCTGAGGATGAGATAAAAAGCGGAGTGCTCCGCGCCGTTCCCCTCGGAGAGACCGGGGGAAAGCGGAACATCAATCTGGTATTTGACAGGAGATTTGTGCACAGCGCAGAAGCAGAGGCGCTTATAGATCTCGTTAAAAAGATGTATCCGGAAAAAATTGAGATTTAATAGGAAAAAGCGGACCGGTCATTTATAGATACCACCTATAAATGACCGGTTTTTTATTGCGGTTTTCAATTAGACTGGGAGAGAGAAGAGGAATATACTTGTTGTAGTAGAAAGGGGGCATTCTGTGATTTATTTTGATAATGCTGCAACGACGCTTCATAAGCCGGAGGCGGTGAAGAAGGCGGTGACAGAGGCATTCGACGTGATGGGAAATGCCGGGAGAGGAGCATCTGTGCCCGCGCTTGATGCGTCCAGGATCATCTACGGCACAAGAGAAAAGCTGGCGCGCTTTTTTCATGCGGAGAATGCGAACCGGATTGTTTTTACCGCAAATTCTACAGAGAGCCTTAATATTGCAGTAAAAGGACTGATCTCCCCGGGGGATCACGTGATCACAACAGTGCTGGAGCACAATTCTGTACTGCGCCCTTTGTACGAATGCAGCGATAAGGGAACAGAGATAACCGTTCTCGGCTGTGACGAAATGGGAAATATCTCATATAGAGACATGGATTCAGCGGTCAGAGAGAATACAAAGGCGATTCTATGCACTCATGCGTCAAACGTGACAGGAAATATGATTGATCTGCAGCGGACCGGAGACATTGCCGGGAAGAACGGCCTTCTTTTCATTGTGGATGCGTCGCAGACGGCAGGTGTTTATCCGATCGATGTGCAGAGCCTGGGGATCGATGTACTCTGCTTCACCGGACATAAGAGCCTGCTCGGACCGCAGGGGACGGGCGGCATGTATGTGAGGAGCGGGATAGAGATCCGTCCTCTGCTCTCCGGAGGAAGCGGCGTCGATACGTATAACCCCCGCCATCCCGCTGTCATGCCGACGGCACTTGAGGCGGGAACCTTGAATGGACATGGCATTGCAGGACTTGGAGCTGCGCTTTCTTATCTGGAAGAGACCGGCCTGGATGTCATAAGAGAGAAAGAACTTTCACTCATGCGGCGTTTCTATGAGGGTGTTTCCGGGATCCCCGGTGTGAAAATATACGGAGACTTCGGGACGGACAGGAGATGCCCGATCGTATCTCTCAATATCGGGGATTATGACTCTTCGGAAGTAAGTGATGAACTGGATACGGCATGGGGGATTGTGACGCGCCCGGGGGCGCACTGCGCGCCTCTGATGCACAGGGCGCTGGGGACAGTCGCGCAGGGAGCTGTGAGATTCAGTTTTTCTCACTATAATACAGAGGAAGAGATCGACTTTGCTGTGAGAGCAGTAAAGAAACTGACAGATTAGCAGGAGGGAAGAAAATGAATTTATCTGATTCAAAGAAAAAGCTTGCGGCTGCGGGAGTTGTCTGCGGCATTGCTGCGGCATGCCTGGCATATTTTGGAAATCCGGCGAATATGGCGCTCTGTATCGCGTGCTTTATCCGGGATACAGCGGGAGCGCTTGGGATGCACTCGGCTGAGACTGTGCAGTATGCCAGACCGGAGATCGTGGGACTTGTGCTGGGAGCGTTTATCATATCGACGGCGACCGGAGAGTACAGGTCGATGGCGGGTTCCTCGCCGATGACAAGGTTTGTGCTCGGCGTCGTCCTGGCGGTTGGATCGCTTGTGTTTTTGGGATGCCCGCTCCGGATGATCATCCGCATGTCAGCAGGAGATCTGAATGCATGGGTGGCGCTCATCGGCTTTGTGCTCGGAGCTGCGACCGGAGTTTTCGCGCTCAAGAAGGGATTCAGCCTGGGCAGGGCGCATCTGGCGAACCGCGTCAGCGGCGGGATGCTGCCGGCGGTAATGCTGGGGATTCTTATCCTCGCGCTGGCTTCAACAGTTCTTCGCAGCAGTGAGAGCGGTCCGGGAAGCATGCACGCCCCGATCCTTCTGTCTCTGATCGGCGGACTTATCTTCGGCGCGTTCGCACAGAAATCACGGATGTGCTTCGCGGGGAGTGTCCGTGATGTGATCCTTATGAAAAACTTTGACCTGCTGACGATCATAGGCGGATTTTTTGCAGTGATGCTTATTTTCAATATTGCGTCGGGAAGATTTGTGCCGGCGTTTGACACACCGGGAATTATCGCCCACTCAGAGCATCTCTGGAGCATCCTTGGTATGTATGCGGTAGGATTTGCCGCAGTCCTTGCAGGCGGGTGTCCGCTCCGCCAGCTCATCCTTGCAGGGCAGGGGTCATCTGATTCGGCAGTGACAGTGCTCGGGATGTTTGCAGGCGCGGCAATGGCGCACAATTTTGGCCTGGCGGCAAGCGGAACATCGGTGAATGCAGAGACACAGGAGGTTATCGCAGGCGCTGTCCCGCTGAACGGCAGGGTGGCGGTGATCATCTGTATCATTGTATGTTTTATCATTGCATTTACAAATAAAAGAAGTGAAGGAAGGTAAGAAGATGAAAGAGGTTGACGCAAGAGGGCTTTCCTGCCCGGAGCCTCTGATGCTCACGGCAGAAGCGCTCAGAAATGAGACGGGACCGGTAAGAATTTTGGTGACTGAGCCCCATCAGAAAATGAATGTAGAAAAATTTGCAAAAGATCATGGCAGAAAAACGGTATCCACGGAGACGGAAGATGGATTTGCCATTGTGATAGAGCAGAAATTATGAGAAAGAAAGAACGGAAGCTTGTTGTAACCTTCCACACAACGGCGGACGCGATGGCGATGGAAAAGACCTGCCGGGAGTTTCGTGTCCCAGGCAGGCTTATCCCTGTCCCGAGAGTGATCTCGGCGGGCTGCGGCCTTGCCTGGTGTGCGCCTCTTGATGAGCGGGCGCAGGTGGAGCGCGTTATGAGAGAAAACGGCATAGAACAGGAGGCTCTGCATGAGTGTATGGTGTAAGGCGGTTTTGCCGGCTTTACATTGCGGCGATGTTCTGATAGTATAGAATACAGCATGACGGCGGCATTGATAAGCCGCCGTCTGTGATTATGGGGGCAGAAAAGTAACTGGTGTGCTTCCGGGTCTTCAAAACCTGAGTGGGGCGGATGAGACGTCCCGGGTGGGTTCGATTCCCACATGTCCCCGCCAGAGAGAAAATGCAGATGAGACGGGAGGTATGGAAGGATGGGCATGAATCAGACACCGATGTCAGAGAGAGTCCACATCGGCTTTTTCGGAAAGAGGAACGCCGGAAAATCCAGCGTTATGAACGCAGTGACGGGGCAGGATATCGCTGTGGTCTCTGAGGTAAAAGGGACGACCACGGACCCGGTATACAAGTCCATGGAGCTTCTTCCCCTGGGACCGGCAGTCATGATGGATACACCCGGGATCGACGACGAGGGGGAACTGGGAGGCTTAAGGGTCAGAAAGAGCTGGCAGGTCCTGAACAAGACGGATGCTGCGGTGCTCGTCATCGACGGAACTGCGGGCGTCTCGCCGGAAGACGAGAGGCTGCTTGAGAGGATCAGGAGAAAGAAGATACCGTACCTCGTTGTGATGAATAAATTAGATCTGGCAGGCAGGGAGACCGGCCGGGAGATCCGGGAGAAGCTGGGGCTGGAGGAAAAAGAGTTTGCGGCGGTAAGCGCTTCAGACGGCACAGGGATTCTGGAACTGAAGGAAAAGATCGCCGCTGCCGCCCGCGCGGAAGAGCCGGAGAGATATATCGTGAGAGACCTGGTCTCTCCATCGGACTTTGTCGTGCTTGTCGTTCCCATCGACAAGGCTGCGCCGAAAGGGAGACTGATCCTTCCGCAGCAGCAGACGATCAGAGATCTCCTGGATGGAAATGTAGTTTCCGTTGTGGTGAAGGAAACGGAACTGAGACAGACGCTGGGACAGCTCGGGAAGAAACCGGCGCTTGTCATAACGGACAGCCAGGCGTTCGGCCAGGTCTCCAGGGACGTCCCGGAGGACATCCTTCTCACATCCTTCTCCATACTGTTTGCCAGATATAAAGGGAATCTGGAGTCAGCGGTAAAGGGCGTCGCGGCGCTGGACCGGCTGCAGGACGGAGATACGATCCTGATCAGCGAGGGGTGTACGCACCATCGGCAGTGCGACGACATCGGCACTGTGAAGATACCGGGATGGATCAGGGAGTATACGGGAAAGGAGCTGTGTTTTGAGACCTGCTCGGGGACGGAGTTCCCCGATGAACTTGAAAGGTACAGTCTCATCGTCCACTGCGGCGGCTGCATGCTCAATGAGCGGGAGATGAAATACCGCTTAAGCTGCGCGCAGGATCAGAATGTGCCGATGACGAATTACGGAATCCTGATTGCATATGTGAAAGGTATTCTCAGGAGGAGTATTGAAGTATTTCCTGAGATTGCAGCGCTGCTTGATGGCAGCGGAGGGAAAGCGGACGTATGAGCGAATGCAAAGAATATGTGCCCGTTCAAATACGACGTGAGAGTACAGCGGCGGAAAAATAAGAGAAAGCGCCGCGCGGATGATGTCCGGCCTGCGGCGCTTCCTCTATAGCAGAAGGAAAAATAATTCCTTGGGGGTCAGAAAATATGAAGAATGTTCAGGATCATGAGGATCAGGATGATTGGTGAACAGAGACTGCTGATTGTGAACAGTACAAACTTGAAGCCTTCGAGCTTCTCCAGCTTCTGGTACTGTTCCTTGATCTTCTCGCTGTAGTCGTGCAGTACGTGAGTTGCCTCGCTCAGCTTCTGAAGTTCGTCGTCACAGGACTGCTTGATGCTGCCCTCGATCGATTTCGACAGTGCTTCTGTCAGGCGAAGGACTTCCTGATCGATCCTGGAATCCATAGAATCGCTGGTCTTTCTGATCTTTCTGGCGAGTGCTTTGATTGATTTCAGCTTTTCATCTACAGCGGCACTGTTTTCCTGCACCTGATTCTTCACCAGCTCTTCGTACTGTGCATAGTGTTCGCGGTAGCTGTCCATCAGGCGTACAAGCTCGGCTGACTCTGCTTTCGCGAGGGCGAGCTCGCTGTCAGCTTTTCTCAGTTCCGCGAGGTAGCGGAGGTAATTGCTCTGGTTGATCTTGGTCTGAGCGTCTCCTCCGGAGAAATCCGGATCATCAGAAAAATCGTCTGCCAGCGGATCAGCAGACACCTCATCGGTAGAAATTCGTTTTGTGAAATCCTGTTCCCGGTCAATCTGCTGTGTATTATTCAAGTCAATGATAGAACTATCATTTCTGTACGGGATCGTATTTGTGTTTTTTCCGGCCATTGTAATGCCCCTTTCCTTATTTAACTATTTTACTCCTTATCAATTAAAAATTTGCCAATATTCGACAAATCTGTAATTTGTTTCTATTATAATGAGAAAGAATGGTTTTCGTCAATATAAAAAATCATTATCGATAAAAACTATGCCGAAAACGGTGCTGCTGTTCTTCTTAAGACTCGCGCGCGAGCTGCGGCGCGGGAGTTATGGCGGGAAAGAAGACAAGGTTTAGAATTGTATGAAAAAAAATACAAAAATTATAAAAAAGCACTTGAAATAAATCCCTTCTTTCGCTATACTAAGAGGGCTGTGACATGATAGCTGTGAAGCGTGAGGTTGCTGCCGCTGCAAAAAAAATAAGCAAGGGCAGGTTTTCCGTGGAGCGAATGTCAAGTTAGGAAACTGGCGACAAGTCACTGTACGAATCACAACTGATTACTGATTACCAGAAGGGAAAAGTATGAAACAACGTGTATGTTTCTCACGACACACACGGGAGAGTGTACAGTCACCGCTTGTCGTACTGAAGTCAAAAGTACGAAAAGGAGGCGACTTTTTTTATGGCAAGTCAAGTAATGAGAATCACATTGAAAGCGTATGACCATCAGCTCGTTGATGCATCCGCAAAGAAAATCATCGAAACTGTAAAAAAGAACGGTTCACAGGTGAGCGGACCGGT
>CALWQS010000067.1 GCA_944383745.1 uncultured Mediterraneibacter sp.
TACAGATTATATACGGAGTAAAAAAACGCTGCATGCAGAAAAACAAGATTCGCATGCAGCGTTTTTCGGTTGGTGTGAACGGTAACTGAACGGGTGTTCAAAAACCGAGCGGACTCGATTTTTATATTGCGAATCCCGAAGGTCGTATGCTATAATTAGCTGATATCTAAAAATACACAATTAAGATGAGAGGGAATGAATATGAGCTTTATATCGTATTTAGTAAACGGACTGAGTCTTGGAAGTGTGTATGCGATCATTGCCCTTGGATATACCATGGTATATGGTATCGCGAAAATGCTGAATTTCGCCCATGGAGATATTATCATGGTCGGAGCGTATGTCGCGCTGCTGAGCATGACGCAGGCAGGGATGCCTCCGGCGGCGGCAGTCCTTGCGGCGGCTGTCGTATGTACTGTGCTCGGTGTAGTGATCGAGAGAATCGCTTACAAGCCTCTGAGAAATGCATCGTCCTCGCTGGCGGTTCTGATCACCGCGATCGGCGTCAGCTACCTGCTTCAGAACCTGGCGCTTTTGATTTTCGGAGCGAATCCGCAGACATTCAGTTCTGTTATCACATGGAAAGGGATCACCCTTGCGGAGGGAGAACTGAGTATTTCCGGCGTGACGATCGTGACCATCGCGGTATGTATCGTGATCATGATCGCTCTGGTTACTTTTGTGCAGAAGACAAAACCGGGACAGGCAATGCGCGCGGTATCTGAGGATAAGGGCGCGGCGCAGCTGATGGGAATCAATGTGAACGGGACGATCGCCCTGACCTTTGCCATCGGTTCCGCGCTTGCGGCGATCGCCGGCGTGCTGCTCTGCTCCGCATATCCGAGCCTGACGCCGTATACGGGAGCCATGCCGGGTATTAAGGCGTTCGTTGCAGCCGTGTTCGGAGGAATCGGTTCCATCCAGGGAGCCTTCATCGGCGGACTGCTTCTCGGCATCATTGAGATCCTGGGAAGGGCGTACATCTCCTCGCAGATGGCGGACGCGCTTGTGTTTGCGGTACTGATCATTGTACTTCTTGTGAAGCCCACCGGACTGCTCGGAAAACAGATTCAGGAGAAAGTGTAGGTGAGGGATATGTTGAAGAAAATGAATAAAACTACAAAAAGCAATCTGATCACGTACGGAATCGTTATCGTGGCGTTTGCCGTCATGCAGACGCTGATCAGCACGGGAAGCATCTCCAGCCTGCTGGAAGGACTGATGGTTCCGCTCTGTATCTATATTATCCTTGCAGTATCGCTGAACCTTGTGGTCGGCATACTCGGAGAGCTGAGCCTTGGACATGCGGGATTCATGTGTGTGGGAGCGTTTACCAGCGCATTTTTCTCAAAGTGCATGAGAGATGTGATCACCATCGCGCCGCTCAGATTCATTCTTGCTCTGCTCATCGGAATGGCTGTGGCCGCGGTCTTCGGAATCATTATCGGCATCCCGGTCCTCCGCCTGCGGGGAGACTACCTTGCGATTGTAACGCTGGCGTTCGGCGAGATCATCAAGAACCTTGTCAACGTACTGTTTATCGGAAAGGACTCCAGCGGTTTCCATTTTTCGACGAAGGACGTCATGGACCTGAACATGGAAGCGGACGGCACGGTGCTTGTAAACGGGCCTCAGGGGATCACGGGAACGCCGAAGGACTCTACGTTCCTGATCGGAGTGATCCTGATCCTGATCACGCTGTTCATTGTGATCAACATGGTCAACTCAAGAGACGGACGCGCGATCATGGCGATCCGCGACAACAGGATCGCAGCGGAGTCTGTGGGAATCAACGTGACGAAATACAAGCTCATGGCATTTACAGTGTCCGCGGCCCTTGCAGGCGCGGCGGGCGTGCTTTATGCGCACAACCTGTCCACCCTGACCGCGAATACGAATAACTTCGGATACAATATGTCGATCAACATCCTGGTGTTCGTCGTCCTCGGCGGCATCGGAAGCATCCGCGGATCTATGATAGCGGCAGTTATCCTGACGCTTCTCCCGGAGCTCTTAAGAGGCTTATCGGATTACCGTATGCTGATCTATGCGATCGTACTGATTCTGATGATGCTCTTTAACTGGTCACCGAAGGCGATCGAATGGAGAGAAAAGTACCTTTCCTTCGGAAAGAAGAAAAAGGAGGCTGTGAAATAATGGCGGCGTTATTGGATGTAAAGAATCTCGGCATTTCATTCGGCGGTCTGCGCGCGGTAAACGGGTTTGACATCTCCATTGAGAAGGAGCAGCTGTACGGGCTCATCGGACCGAACGGGGCGGGAAAGACGACGGTGTTCAACCTTCTTACCGGCGTATATAAGCCGGATACGGGAAAAGTAATCCTGGACGGACAGGATATCACAGGGAAAAAGACGATCGATATCAGCAAGGCAGGCGTCGCAAGAACCTTCCAGAATATCCGTCTTTTTACAAAGCTGAGTGTTCTGGACAATGTAAAAGTCGGACTCCACAACAAGCATCACTATTCGACGATCGAGGGGATCTTAAGGCTTCCCGGATACCGCAGAGTAGAAAAAGAGATGAACGAGAGGGCGATGGAGCTCCTGAAAGTATTTGATCTGGATGGCCATGCAGACTACCTTGCCTCAAATCTTCCTTACGGACAGCAGAGAAAGCTGGAGATCGCCCGCGCGCTTGCGACGGAGCCGAAGCTTCTTCTTCTTGATGAGCCGGCGGCAGGCATGAACCCGAATGAGACGGGCGAGCTGATGGAGATGATCCAGCTCGTGAGAGAGAAGTTCCATATGACGATCCTTCTGATCGAGCATGATATGAAACTGGTAAGCGGTATCTGTGAGAAACTGACGGTGCTGAACTTCGGTGAGGTGCTCGCCCAGGGCGATACTTCATCCGTCCTCAACGACCCGCAGGTCATCACGGCATATCTGGGAGAATAGGAGGAAGTTATCTATGGCAATGCTTGAAGTGAAAGATTTGGAAGTATATTATGGCGTGATCCAGGCAATCAAGGGCGTATCCTTCCAGGTGAACCAGGGCGAGGTCATCGCCCTGATCGGAGCCAACGGAGCGGGAAAGACGACGATCCTCCATACGGTCACAGGCCTTCTCTCGCCGAAGAGAGGCTCGGTTGTATTTGAGGGGAAGGAGATCACGAAGGTGCCCGCCCACAAAATCGTTTCCATGGGGATGGCGCACGTGCCGGAGGGCAGGCGCGTCTTCGCTGAACTCAGCGTCTATGAAAACCTGAAAATGGGCGCCTATACAAGGAAGGATAAAAAGGAGATCGAGGAGAGCCTTGCGAACGTCTATAAGAGATTCCCGCGCCTGGAAGAGAGAAAGAACCAGATGGCAGGAACCTTAAGCGGCGGCGAGCAGCAGATGCTGGCAATGGGGCGGGCGCTGATGTCCAAACCGAAGATCATCCTGATGGATGAACCCTCCATGGGGCTGTCGCCAATCATGGTAAATGAAATTTTTGATATCATCCGGGCGGTGAGTGAGAGCGGCACAACAGTGCTCCTGGTAGAGCAGAATGCGAAAAAGGCTCTCAGCATAGCAGACCGCGCATACGTTTTAGAGACAGGAAACATTGTCCTGGAAGGTAAGGCAGAGGATCTGCTGGAGAATGATTCCATTAAGAAAGCATATCTTGGCGAGTAAGGGGGCATTTTCATGAAAAATGTTGTGATCACAGTATCAAGACAATATGGAAGCGGAGGAAAGACGATCGCAGCCATGCTGGCAAAGGATCTCGGGATCAACTGCTACAGCAGAGAGATCCTGCGCATGGCGTCCGAGGACAGCGGGATCAATGAGAGGCTGTTCGGGATGTCTGACGAGAAGATCCGGCATGCAGCCTGGTTCAAGCTGCTGAGCCGCCCCTATGGCGGAGAGCTTCTTCCGCCGGAGGACAGAGATTTTGTGTCTGACGACAACCTGTTTAATTATCAGGCGAAGATCATAAAGGACCTCGCGGCAAAGGAGTCCTGCGTGATTGTAGGAAGATGTGCCGATTACATTCTGAAGGATTATCCCAATGTGATGAGTGTGTTCGTCCATGCCGACAGAAAATTCTGTCTCGACCGCGCCATGGAGCGCCACAGCATGGACGAGAAGGAAATGCAGAAGTACATCGAGAAGACGGATAAATACAGAGGCGATTTCTACAGATACCACACAGGACATGAATGGGCGGATGCGAGAAATTACGATCTGTGCCTGAACAGCGGAAAGCTGGGCTTCCAGAAATGTGTAGAAGAGATCAAGTCTTATATGAAGATCCGGTTTGATATGGAATAAAGAGATTTCTGCTGACAGGGATAGAAAGCGTGTTTCCGCGGCAGCGCGGGGCACAGAGAGAAGAGGACAGCCGGGGAGACTGATCAGAGTCGACTCCCCGGCTGTCCTTTGTATGTCAGGATTCTTCAATTTTTGCGGACGGCCAGTGATATACTGAACCGGAAAGGAGGAGCATTATGTCGGGAAAGAGAAGAAGAAACCTTATAATCCCTGCCGCTGCGGTTATCCTTGCGGCAGCTGCCGCAGCCGGGATCTGCCTGTATCTGAACCGGTTTGACCCTGAGGCGTATGTGCAGGCAGTGCTGGATGTCTCTTATAAGAAGCAGACAGAAGAGTATGAGGAGATCACAGGTGTGCCGGAGGATGAGGCGGAAGCTGTGTTCGAGGAGAACCTGGATGCGGCGATGGCGGAGTTCGAGTCCTCGCCCATGCCGGAGGAGCTCAGACCGCAGTACAGGGAGCTTTTCGGCGAGATTGCCATGCAGGTCAGCTATACTGTGGGAGAGACGCAGAAAGAGGAGGGCGGGAGTTATGCCGTCCAGGTGATGGTAAAGCCGCTGACACTGTTTGCCGATACATATGATGCATTTCAGCAGAGGGCGGAGGAATATGCAGGCCAGGTCACGGACAGTGTGATGCAGGGCGGGGAGATGCCTTCCGATGAGGAGATGCAGAGCCAGGTATATCAGATCTATTACGATGTGCTGAGTGAGGCGCTGGACGCCGGGCTTCTCTATGGAGAGGCGCAGGAGACGGTCCTGCATGTGAGAAAGAACGAGGACGGAGAATATGAGATCGACGCAGAGGATATGAAGACGCTGGACGGCCTGCTGATCGAAGACCAGGGCGGAACAGAAGAATAAAGAGTATGTCCCGCTGAAATCCGCGCAGGCTTTGCGGCGATCGGCAAAGATTTGCAACATTTTTGATAAGATAAGGCAGGAAAGCAGCCTGTGGATCTGATATAATATCATACTGCAGGGGGCTTAAATGTCTCAGAAATGAAATGCGCCGCGGGAAGCGGAGCATAAGGAAAAGACATCAGGAGGAAGAGAAAGATGAAGATAGCACTGATCAATGAGAACAGCCAGGCGGCAAAGAATGAGATGATCTGCAATGCGCTGAAAAAAGTAGTCGAGCCGATGGGGCATGAGGTTTATAATTATGGAATGTATACAGCGGAGGACGAATGCCAGCTGACCTATGTACAGGCTGGGATCCTTGCGGCGGTCCTGCTGAACTCGGGCGCGGCAGACTATGTGATCACAGGATGCGGCACGGGCGAGGGCGCGATGCTTGCGTGCAATTCCTTCCCTGGAGTGATCTGCGGCCATGTGGAGGATGCGCTGGACGCCTACACATTTGCTCAGATCAACGACGGAAACGCGATTGCCATTCCGTTTGCCAAAGGCTTCGGATGGGGCGGAGACCTGAACCTTGAGTATATATTCGAGAAGCTCTATGTGGAAGAGAGCGGACAGGGATATCCGAGGGAGCGCGCTGTCCCGGAGCAGAGAAATAAGAAGATCCTGGACGAGGTGAAAACGGTGACATACCGCAGCCTTACGGATATTTTGAGAGAACTGGATCGGGAGCTTGTAAAGGGAGCGCTCAGCGGAGCGAAGTTCCAGGAGTATTTCTTTGCAAACTGCAAAGACGAGGAGATCGCATCTGTTGTGAAGGAGATCCTCGGCCTGTAAAAAGGAAAGTCAGGGTACGGCGAAGCTGCATCCGATAAAATCAGATATCCCCGCAGGGGCATGGCAGAAATGTGCATGTTCTCCGCGGGGATATCTTTTTTATTCGGCTATTTTACCAGTTTGATCTCAGTGAGCGGCCAGTATCTGAAAACGGCTTTGCCCAGGATCTCGTCCCGGCTGACAAAAGTGTTCTTCCAGAAGCGGGAGTCCAGGGAATTATTCCGGTTGTCGCCCATGACAAAGTAACTGTCTTCCGGGACTTTATAGGGACCGAAGGTTCCGGACGTCGGTTCCTTTGTCTCCACATCGTCAAGAGGTTCGGCAGAGCCGTCGATATAGATCTTTCCGTCTGTGATTTCCACTGTCTCGCCGGGGAGCCCGACGATCCGTTTGATGAAAAGCTGGCTCTCATCATCAGGATAGCGGAAGATGATAATATCAAACCGTTCCGGATCAGCGAAGGTGTAGGAGAGCCGGTTCCCTATGATGCGGTCTCCCGGCATGATCGTATTTTCCATGGAGCCGGACGGGATCTGTGCGTTCACGATCAGGAAATGGTCTGCAGCTATGGCGACAGCTGCGGCGAGGATGATCGCGGCAGCCCACTGCAGGAGTTCTTTCAGGAAAACGCCCTTTTTCTTTTCTGTCTCCGTATGATTCGTCATAATAAAAGCCTCGATTCCTCCGGCGGAGAAACCGCCGGTTAATAAAACTGACGTTATCATTATATCAGATTCCGCTGTGAATGCGATTGATTTTTTCTAAAGTTTCAATTTTCCGGCGGTAAGGTGTAAACAGCAGTTTCTGGAAACAGAATACAGATCCGCAGTATTCCGTCCTCATAACCGGCGCTGATCGCTCCGCCCATCTGTTCGGTCAGCGCCCTTGCGATGGAGAGTCCCAGGCCGTTCGAACGGGAGGAGGCGGTCTCCACGGTGTAGAACCGGTCGAACAGGCGCTCCACCTGAATCCTGTCAAGACGGGAGGCGTGGTTGGAGAAGATGATCTCACCGGTATCCTTAAGGGTGATCTCCAGATCGCCGTCGCTGTATTTCAGGGCATTGCTGATCAGGTTGCCGAAGAGGCGGGAACAGGCGCTGCGGCTGAGCGTCCGCCGTATTTTCTCTTCCGGGAGCGTGATCCGGGGCGTGATGTCCCTCTGCTTCAGAGCCGCATAGAAAGCGGAAATACTGTCCTCCAGCAGACGGTTCAGGATGACAGGCTCGCCGGGGGCTTTGTCCGCTGCAGAGGTGAAGACTGAGTAGCGGAAGAGCTCTTCCGTGAGCTGGCGCAGGATCTCTGTACGGCTGCGGATGACCGCAAGATAGCGGCCGGCGTCCTCTGACGTTTCTTCACGTTCCAGAAGATCAAGGTATCCGCAGACTGCGGTGAGAGGTGTGCGGAGGTCATGGGAAATATTAGTGACTGCATCCTTCAGCTCCCGGTCGCCCTGCTGGAAGCGGTGGCGTTCCTCTTTGAGTTTATTAAGCTGTATATTGATTTCCTGTGCCAGCTTCCTCATATGACGGTCACGGCTGGAGATATCGATCAGGGTGTTGGTATCTTCCGTAAGCCTGTCGAGAAATGACTCCGAGATTTCCCGGGCAGATTTTTTCATCAGGCAGATCTTTATGATCAGAAGAACGATAATGATGAGCAGGATCGCGATCAGGCTCCACAGCCAAAATTCCATAAGGTACCTCCGTACTAGGGGAGAATCCGCTCCCCGCTATTTGATGTCTTTTCTGCGGAATACATACATGCCCGCAGCTGCGGCCGCCACGGTGATCCCTGCGGAATATGCAGCCAGCAGAGGGATATTTTCCGCTTCCATATTCGTATACTGCACGGACTGGCCGCTGGGAAGAAAATCATCGAGAAACTCAAAAACTTCTCTTGCAGTTCCGCTCAAATAATTCGGGTTCGGCACATCTTCGCCTGAGTGGAGAGGCCCATCCTGCGTGTAGACGTACGATGGATAGGTCTCCGGCTCGTCAAGCCTTGCGCGGATGTAGACGGCGGCAAAAAGCAGGAAGAAGACCAGCAGGATATTGACTACGGCTGTGACGGCTCTGTTCTGGCAGACCATCGCCGTCAGAGTACAGATCGAAGCAAACGCTGCAGATGCAGCTGCGATTCCCAGCGCAGTTCCGATGATAAGCCGGATATCGTTTTCAAAAAAGCCGGAGAGCGGAAGCCCTGCGGCAAGGGAAGCGATGAGGCAGAAGAGGCACATCAGCAGTCCTGCGGCGATGCAGGTAATGAGACCGGAGAGATAGATGCCGTATCTTGTGTGCCCGATGACGAGCTTGTTGCGCATCGTCCCGTCGCTGTACTCTGTCCCGATGAAGAGACTGACAAAAGCGGACAGCAGAATGCCGGCCAGCAGCGAGAAGGAGAAGAAGATCGTGTCCGGATGCGGTACAGTATCATTGGAAACACAGCTCACATAGTTCATGACCTGCATGAAGGCGCCGAAGCCTGCCATGAAGATGCTGCAGATCCAGAAATATTTGTTTTTAAATAAACGGGCAAAGTCTGCCGACAGTAATCTACTCATTTCTTTTCCCTCCCACCAGATTGACGTAATAGCTTTCCAGACTTTCCTCGCGCTCAGTCATGGAGATGATATCGCAGTTTTCTTCTGCGAGGGCGAGCGTGAGCTGAGACACATTGACCCGGGCGAAGATATCCGCCATCGTGTCAGAGAAGACGCTGTATTCGATATCCATCCGGTCCAGCACGCGGACGAGCGCCTTCATATCCGACACCTGAACGCGGATGCATCTGCGGCATACAGCGTCCAGCTCTTTTGCACTGATCTCTTTTATCATATGTCCGGAGTCGATAAAGCCGTAGTGAGTGGCAAGCCTGGAGAGCTCATCCAGAAGATGGCTGGAGATGAGGAAAGTGATCCCCTGTTCTCTGTTCAGCTTCAGGATCAGCTCCCGGATCTCGATGATCCCCTGCGGATCGAGCCCGTTGATCGGTTCGTCCAGCACGAGAAAGTCCGGATTCCCTGCGAGCGCGATCGCGATCCCGAGACGCTGGCGCATGCCGAGGGAGAAGTTTTTCGCCTTTTTCTTTCCTGTGTTTTCAAGACCGACCAGCTTCAAAAGCTCCGGTATCCCGTCGAAAGACGGAAGCCCGATGATCCGATACTGCTCTTTCAAATTGCCTTCCGCAGTCATATCCATATAGATGGAGGGCGTCTCCACGACAGCGCCCATCCGCCGGCGGCACTTTGCAATGCCCGGCTCGGTATTCTTCCTGCCGTACAGTGTATAAGTCCCCGATGTGGGTTCCTGAAGCCCGCAGATCAGACGGATCAATGTCGTCTTTCCCGCTCCGTTCTTTCCGATGAATCCGTAGATAGAACCCTTTGGCACATGGATGGAAAACTCATTCAGCGCCTTAAAATGTCTGTAATACTTACACAGCGAATCTGCTGTAAGAATGTATTCCATTGTTCAGCCTCCTTATCAATATTCCGGCGCGCAGGGCGCTGCCGCATGTCAGGAAACGGATGGCCGGGCGGTGCCAGCCGCCGGACTTTTCCCTGCCTGACAGGGAGCATTGTATATGCTTCCGGTTAAGAAAGCGGTAAAGGAAAGGGTAAAGAAACAGTAAAGATCTATTCTTCCTTCATTTTGAATCCGATTCCCCATACGGCTTCTATATAATCCTTTCCATTGATATCTTTCAGTTTCTTCCTGAGGTTGCTGACATGGACTTTCAGGGAGCTTTCAACACAATCCGGAGTATCTTCGCTGATCCGGTCCAGCATGACAGACTTGGTGATTACCTGGGAGGGGTTCTGCATCAGCAGCTTGAGGATCGCGTATTCTGTCTTCGTCAGACGAACCGGCTGTCCGTCTGCCTCCGCTGTGCGCGAGACGGTGTCAAGACGAATCCCGCTGAAGGTGAGCAGGCCGGACGTCCCGGCTGAGGGCTTCCTGAGCTGGACTGTGATGCGTGCGAGCAGTTCTGCTGTGTCGAAAGGCTTGGTAATATAGTCTTCAGCGCCGCCGAGCAGAAGTTCCACCTTGTCTGCCGTCTCGGATTTGGCGCTGACGACGATCACTGGGATGTCTTCAATCAGAGGGAGAAGTTCTTCTCCGCTCAGGCCTGGCAGCATGAGGTCAAGGAGGATCAGATCCGGGCGGTTCCCGGACAGATACAGAAGAGCTTCTGTCCCGGAGTAAGCCCTGGCAGTCCCATAGCCTTCTTTTGCAAGCACTTCTTGGAGCATGTCTCCGATACATACGTCGTCGTCGACGATCAGGATTGTTTTCATAGCTGTGTACCTCCGTTATTTTACCAGTCTATTGTAGACAGACGCCAGGGAAAATTCAAGTGCGGAACTGGAGCGCGCCGGCGCGGCGGGGACATATGCGGGCGGCGCTCAGGCGCGAACAGCTGCTATGGGTGCTGCTGCGGGGCGCGGCGGATTGCATTGACATGAACGATGTCAATGAAATGAAAAACCTAAAATGAACCGCAAAGGCTAAAATATGGATAATATTATATGAAATGGTTTACAAATGGATTCTCCTGCTGTATGATAGAGACAGATGAAAGATTTTATATCCGAAAAACAGAAGAAAGCGAGGCGGCGAAGATGACGATCAAAGAGATGCAGGAACGGAAAAAAGAACTGGGATTCACTTATGCGCAGATTGCGGAGCTGTCGGGGGTGCCTGTCGGGACGGTGCAGAAGGTGCTCGGAGGCATTACCCTGACGCCCCGCTATGAGACGATCATGGCGCTGGAGCAGGTGCTGGGAGAGAGCGAGGGGCTGCTGCTGCGGGAGTCGGCGAATGCGTATATGACTAAAAAGCAGGGAGAGTACACGCTGGATGATTATTACCATGTGATACCGGACGATATGCGGGTGGAGCTGATAGACGGGGTGATCTACAATATGACTGCGCCTACGTCAGCCCATCAGATTATCGGCGGATTCATATACAGTAAGCTGCTCCAGCATGTCCTCACGAAAGGGGGAGACTGCCTGCCTATGATCTCGCCTCTTGACGTTCAGCTCGACTGTGATGAGAAGACAATGGTGCAGCCGGATGTGGTCATTATCTGCGACCGGAATAAGATCATCAACCGCTGCATCTACGGAGCGCCGGATTTTATCATAGAAGTGCTGTCGAAGTCTACGAAGAAGAAGGATTCGGTGATCAAGCTGAATAAATATCTGAATGCAGGAGTGCGCGAATACTGGATGATCGACCCAATGAAGCAGAAGGTCATCGTATATGACTTTGAGCATGACGATTATCCGGTAATCCTTGGATTTGACGCGAAGGTCCCCGTGGGAATATGGGACGGGGAGTGTGTGATCGATTTTGCCGAGGTGTATGAGCATGTAAGATTTCTCTATGAGAGGGAAAAGAAATAGAAGAGGCGCCGAGTGTTCCCCGCCGGCTGTGATTATAAAGAATGTGGACACAGAATCTTCATATTCATTAATGAACTATAAACTATTCTAAAATAAGTGATAAAATCACTGACAGAATGGAGTTCTTCTGTTAAAATGCAGTCAACAGATAAAAGGAGGAACACAGAGATGTTAAGACATAAATTTTATATGTTTATTCTATATAATGAATTTGGAAAGAAATTGAAGGATGCGCTGAACAGCCTCTTCCCGGGGCTGATCAGGGAGCCGCAGCCGGTAAGAGTGCCGGTGCAGAGACCGGCCGAGAGACAGCGCGGCATGAGAAGATAGGCACAGCTTTTCACAGAAGGAATCTGACAGACGAGGATTCGATACAGCTCAAGGTGAAGTACATCTTGAGCTGTTTCTGTGCGATATGTCCGGCATGTGCCTGCTGTTCCTGCACGGGCAGGTATCAGCACGAAGTACAGGATGAGAGTGTGTCAGTCCGATGAGTGCAGTGCGGCGGTTCGGTGCGGGCGCAGCAGGATAACAGGAAAAAGGAAGAAATGAAAAAGAACAGGGGAAAAGGATAATGAGGGATAAATTAAGAACGAAGTACATTCAGGCGGCGCTGGCTGCGGCGGCAGCTGTGCCGCTGCTTCTGACATCCTGCGGTATCGCGGGAGAGTCGGCCGGTGTTGAGCATGCCTATGAGCAGACTGAGGAATATGACGATGTGGAGGATGTGCCGGAATACAGCGGCGAGCCGTATGTGGAGATCAATGGCAATCAGCCTGAGTTTGAAGAGTATGAGCTGACTGCCGTGGCATTCGAGGACTATAGCGAGCTGGATGAACTCGGCAGATGCGGCGAAGCGGAAGCCTGCGTCGGGGAAGAGACCATGCCGACGGAAGAGCGGGAGAGCATCCGGGAGGTGACGCCGTCCGGATGGGAGAACAAACAGTATGACATTGTGGACGGCGGGTATGTGTATAACCGCTGCCATCTGATCGGATACCAGCTTACCGGTGAGAATGCTAATGAAGAAAACCTTATCACGGGTACAAGATATATGAACACAGAAGGGATGCTGCCGTTTGAGAATGAGGTCGCCGAATATGTACATGAGACAGAGAATCATGTTATGTACCGTGTGACTCCGTTGTTCGAGGGCGACAACCTGGTGGCGTCCGGCGTGCAGATGGAGGCAGAATCTGTAGAGGACGACGGAGAGGGCGTGTGTTTCAATGTGTATGTCTATAACGTACAGCCGGACATTACAATCGATTATGCGACAGGAGCGAACTGGGCGGACGCGGACGGCGGGAACAGCGGCGCCGGGCAGGCATCTGAAGAGCAGACTTATATTCTGAATAAAAACACGAAGAAGTTCCATGACCCGGACTGCTCCGGTGCCGATGATATCAAAAAGAAGAATAAAAAAGAGTTTTTTGGTACAAGGGATGAGCTGATTGAAGACGGATATGAACCGTGCGAAAGGTGCAGGCCGTAGCGGGGAAGATGAAAAGGTGTTTAGATGCGGACAGTTACATATGGTCTCAAATTTTGTAAAAACTGCTGAAGAAAATACTTGACAAATTCTGCATCTCACAGTATACTAAACAAGTGCTTTGCAGAGAGCAGGTTACAATACAGGGGATTGGTCAAATGGTATGATAGGGGTCTCCAAAACCTTTGGTGGGAGTTCGATTCTCTCATCCCCTGTT
>CALWQS010000068.1 GCA_944383745.1 uncultured Mediterraneibacter sp.
AAGCGGGCTGATTTCATTTCTACCTCTGGGTTCATTAAGAGCTACGTCAACATCAGTGGCATGTGTCAATGCCCTAAGCGGGCTGATTTCATTTCTACTAAAAAACCGCGTGAGAGTATACAACGCAAAATAGATATGTGTCAATGCCCTAAGCGGGCTGATTTCATTTCTACAGTAAAGCGAAAAACATTGGAGCTATGACTCCTGAGGGTGTCAATGCCCTAAGCGGGCTGATTTCATTTCTACAACAGAGAAGAAAAACTGTGGAAATTCATCCAAATACACGTGTCAATGCCCTAAGCGGGCTGATTTCATTTCTACAGTACCCTCTGAAAACCCTTATAAACACTGGCTTTCCAGGCTCATTTTTGCAGGTATTTATCAGAATATTCTGATAACAAGCGTTTTTCATCCATTTTTGGTGCTGTTCACAATTTGTTCATATTTAAGCCTGCTGCCTCTCCTCTTCGATCAAAAAAATTATACCTTATTCCCCACAAAAATAAAAGCATTTTTTCACACCAATGTAATGCTCTCTCGTAATTATAACACTATTCATACTTACTTCATCTCTCACATAACAAATTTCCTGAAATCATATTTGCAGAACTGCTGCACCCGTCATCCGCCGCTGCCGGCGCCGGGTGCAGGGACAGTTATGTCCTTCCCATATCCTTCCATGTCAGCTGGAGTATCCCTGTATTCTATCCGTTCTATTCATTGTTATCCCCTCTATACCTCCCCTCTGCCCCTCACTCGCCACGCACATCCATGCCGCATCTGCGTTCTCACCATCCCCGGAAGAAGAACAGGCAGGCTCCGAAGCCTTTCCCGACCGCCATACTGATGACAAACGCGGTCAGATATCTCACGATCCGCGCCCGGCGCATGAACACAGGGAACACATTCAGAATCTCCGCCAGGGCCATGGCCCAGCATCCTGCGAAGATCCCGGCGAATAAGCCGAACACTGCGAGAAGCGGCTCGCCCAGGGGCACGCCGATATGGAAGACATACAGAATATTCCCGACAATTCCTCCCAGCGCCACGCAGTCCTCATAGAACAGAAGCTGATCCCCAGTATGCGTCCGGTCAGCAAAGTCCGCCACGACGCCAAGCTCAACGATAAATGAAAAAAGCCCTGCCGCCGCCGCAAGGCCTGAGCTAGCGCCGATGAGCGCCAGCAGAACCTGAGCTGCCCACATCGATCTCATCCCCCTTTCTCGCGCAGTCTTCGATCAATGTTGTCTGGATGTCGTTCTCATAGAGGCGCATCTGCACCTCCATTGGCGTCGGGTCGACCGTAAACCGCTTTTTGCCGAAATGATTGAAAAAAATGAGGATCCCCGCGGTCAGCCCGAAAGAATAGCTGATCTCAAGGATTGTGAAGCCGCTGGACTCCTGCCCTGTCACCAGCTCATGGATCTGGGAGAACAGTTTTGTCACATCCACATCGTTATTGAACGCCATGATAGAAAACGCCGCCCCGCAGAATGTGACCGCTGCGACAAACGCCGCTTTCAGAACATGCCAGAGTTTCGCCGGCGTCTTCTGATCCTCATAAGTGATAATAATATCCGATTCGCCCAAGTTCTGCACCTCGATATTCGGATATTTCTCATGGATACAGGAGATAATCTTCAATATAGACACGACAAATCTCTGCCGCCCCTGTTTTGTCACCCTCATCAGCTTAAGCGGCTTGATCTTCGGGACGACCGTACTGTCGCTGCACTCGATCGTCAGGATATCCCCCAGCGTGATATCCTGCTTCGTCACCTCGACGTCCCGGTCTCCCTTGACATAGACCGTGACCTTCTCAGACACCACGGCTCACTGCTCCCGGTCCCATAATGAGAAATCCTTCGCCGCCCTGCTGGGCCGGGGCGCTCAGATAATAGAGAATCCCGATCACAACCGCTGCCAGCACAGCGATCAGAATACAGATCCACACCTTTTTCCTGCCTTCATCCATAGCTTTCACCCATCCTTTCTCCGCGCACAGCCGGACTTGCCTGTCCGGTCCGGACCTGACGCCTTCCTTCCGGCGCGCAGGCTGCCGTTTACTGTTAGTATCTGGAGTTTGGATGAAATTATGTGCCGTTTTATGATGCTGCTGCGCCTTATCCTCCCTTTCTCCGCAGATCCTCCAGGATCCGCTTCTCCAACCTGGACACCTGTACCTGGGAGATGCCCATGATCTTACCCACATCAGACTGCGTTTTTTCCGCAAAATATCTGAGATAGATCAGCTGCCTCTCCTTCGGCTCCAGCGACTCGATCAGCTGCTTTAACACCATTCGGTCCAGAATCCGTTCTTCCCTGCGCTCCTTTTCCTCAATCTTGTCAAGAAGGCGGATCTCACTGCCCTCCTTCTGGTGGATGGGGCGATACAGAGACTCCACCTCGCTTCCCGCCTCCATCGCCTGCACGATTTCTTCCTTGTCCACCCCCATCTCAACAGAGAGTTCTTCAAGAGTCGGTTCCCTGCCCAGCCTGTCTGTGAGCTTCTCCCTCGCCTGAAGGCTTCGGGCCGCCAGTTCCTTCAGCGACCGGCTGACCTTGATCATCCCGTCGTCTCTCAGAAAACGCTTGATCTCCCCTGAGATCATCGGCACCGCGTAGGTGGAAAACTTCACATCATAGGACAGGTCGAACTTGTCAATCGCCTTTAAAAGCCCGATGCTCCCGATCTGAAAGAGATCCTCCGCCTCTGTCCCACGTCCGTAGAAACGCCGGACCACACACCAGACCAGCCCGACGTTTTCCTCCACAAGCTGTTCTCTCGCTTCTTTATCCCCATCGTGTGATTTTCTGATCAAAGCGATTGTGTGGTCCATATCTCCCTTCCTTTTCCGATGGTCTTCTTCATCCTTACCTTCGTGCCTTTTCCCGGCTCTGACTCGACCTCCACGCTGTCCATGAAAGCCTCCATAAAAGCGAACCCCATCCCCGAGCGGTCCTGCTCCGGCTTCGTCGTGTACATGGGGCGCATCGCCTCCTCTATATCCTCGATCCCTTTCCCCTTATCGCTGACCTCTACCGTGAATACATTCTCCTCTATCCTGCAGCGGATGCTCACCTTATGTACCTCGTTCTCATACCCGTGGATGATCGCGTTGGTCACCGCCTCAGATACGGCGGTTTTGACGTCCGCCACTTCCTCCACCGTAGGATTGAGCTGAGTCATGAAGGAGGCGACCGCCACTCTGGCAAATCCCTCGTTCGCCGATTTTCCGTCAAATCTGATCTCCATTTCATTCGTATTTCTCATGCCTCGTCCTCCTCATATATCTTCATTATTTTTGTCACTCCCGACAGCGTCAGGATCTTCTTGATCCGCGCGTTTGCATGGACCGCCCATACCTCTCCTCCGATCAGGCAGATCGTCTTATACCTTCCCATGATGACCCCTATCCCTGAACTGTCCATAAAGTCCGTTCTCTCAAAATCAAAGATCACATACTTGATATGATTCCTGTCGATCACCGCATCCGCCTCGCGCTTCATCTCCTCCGCGTTGTGGTGGTCCACCTCCCGCGGCAGATAGATCGTCAGACAGTTCTCCTGGACCTGATATTTCATAATCCTACTCCTCCTCTTCGGGACATATTGTCCCTGCTTTTCCCGGCTTTTTCCGCCCGGCGCAGCCGGATACGCGCCCTGAAGGCGCCGCGCCGTATCTCCGCCATGCAGCGGCGCCCCGCCGCAGCTGCCGGCATCTGCCGGCATATCTCGGCAGATGTCCGGCGGGCGCGGGATGTGCAGAGCATATGCGCAGCGCCCGCCGGACATCCCAAAGAAAAAAGGATATGCATTCTCTGCATATCCTTATCTTTCGTAATTCGATGTTTAATTTTACCGGTCTGCCTTCCGCCACACGGCTCAGGCTTCCCTTTACTGTCCTTCTTCGCCCGATTCTCCGGTTCCGCTCTCCGCAGTGCCGTTCACCGCGCCGAGTCCCTCCTGCGCGTCTTCCGCGTAATCGCTGTCAGGGAAGAGCTCGATCACACGGTTGAAATACGCGGCGGCATTCTCTGTATCTCCGCTGCCCTGGTATGCCTGGGCAAGCCGAAGGAGCGCCTCTCCGTCATTAAAGTTCTCATCCATCCTCACCACCAGAGACAGATTGCTGACAGCATCCTGATAGCTTCCGGTCTGCAGATAATACTCTCCTGTGGGGAAGAGGTCATAACAGGCGCTCTCGAACACCTCTTCCGCGAGAGCGTCATAACCTGCCTGCCCGTTCGCTCCGAGCAGATCTCTCTGTACTGTAGTGAGCAGAGCCTCCGCTGTCTCCGTATCGTCATATTCCCATGCGTCATGCTGCGCCTGGATATTGAGCAGATTCTCATAGCTCTCCGCCCTTGCCGCCGCCTGCTGGGCTTCCGACTCCGAGTTCTCACCCGCGGCACGGTACTCGTCCAGCGTCCTTGTCTGTGCGCTGATCTGCGCTTCCAGCGAGCTGATCTGCGCGCTGTATTCCCGCATCTGCTCATTGAGGCGCGCCGATCTGGACTGATTGACCGTAGGCGTGACGAGGAACCAGATAATGGCGGCTCCGATTGCTGCCCCGATGAAAAGATTCGCCACCGCAAGCCGTCCCGCCATCTCTTTGGCGGAGGAATACCTGGGCTGTATGATCGTCTCGTTCCCGAGACTGTACTCTACGGCATCGTCCTTCTTCTTTCTGTCGCCCTTCCAGCCGCGTCTGCCTCTCTGTCTCGTAAGCTCATGCAGATAGCGGAGCGTTGTCTCGTTCGTGGTATCCAGCTTTCTCGCGGTGCGCAGCACCTGTCTCGCCTTGGCGAACTGCCCGGTATGGAGATAGAGCAGCGCCAGGAGCTGGTATGCCTTCAGGAAAGAAGGATGAGACGCGATCACCTGCTTCAGCTGGATGATCGCCAGGTCTTCCCCGTTCTGCTGGCAGTATGCCAGGCACTGATTGTATTTCTTCACAGCCTGATTAATAATCTCAAGCTCATTCGCCGAGGACTGAACCCTCTTTATATATTCATTCGCAATGTTGTCCCGGGGCCGGAAGTTCTTGCTGATGATCCACTCCACCAGCGCCTCCGCGACTTCGCCGATCCCGTAATACACAAGTCCCAGCAGATTTCTCGCCGCGATATTCTCCCTGTTATACTGCAGACTCCTGCGCAGAGACAGGATCGCCCCCGACATATCCCTGATCTGCGCTTTGCGCAGACCGTCATTATACCAGTAGTTGGACTGATATAACAGTTTCTTTGTATAATTCATTTATACCCACCACTATCTTTCTGTTGCAGTTCATCTGTACCGTATCAGTTCTTCTTATCCATGACCTCTCTCAAAAGATCTGTCATATCCGACAGATCCTCCTGATAGACCGCCTCCTCGATGTCCTCCACCTCAAGGCTCGGTTTGAACTTCTTGATTTCTTCTTCATAATTCAGCATGATATGACCTCCTGAATCAGATCCTTGACCATCCCGGTCAGATAGAGCGACCCCAGACAGTAAACTGTCCGCCCCCCGCGGTGTGAGAGCACGTATCTCAGCGCCTCCTCTGCCGATTCTATCACGATGACCGGTCTGTCCGTATATTTTTCAAATAGTTTTCCAAGTGTCCCGGCTTCTGCCGCGCGGCGGTCTGCTATGAGAGTCACGACATAAAAATCTGCCTGAACGCTCCGGCACAGGCGCTCGATCATGGCCTCATACTCCTTGTCCCGCACTGCCGAGAACAGTATAATATTTCCCTTTTCACTCTGCGGCACGCTGTCTGCAAATGCCTCCACGGCGCTTACATTATGCGCTCCGTCAATGTACACATCCGGCAGGATCTCCTCCATCCTGCCGGCCCACTTCAATTCGGCCAGAGCCTCCCGCCACTTCTGCGGATGGCCGGACTCCCCGAAGAGATACCGCATGACTTCCATCGCCAGCACTGCATTCCCCGGCTGGTAAACTCCGATATTGTTCAATTTCCACGTGGTATTTCCATAATAAGCATTCAAACAGGAAAATGCAATATGTTTGTCCTCAATTCCGAGAATTTCGTACGCATCTTTCCCGATTTTTTTACAGAAAGTATGGAGCTCTTCCGCTCTTCTCCGGATCACTTCATCGCTCTCCGCGCAGGTCTGTGCGAAGAACACCGGCACGCCTTCCTTGATGATTCCCGCCTTCTCTGAAGCGATCTCCCCGAGCGTATTTCCCAGGTATTCCATGTGATCCATGCCGATGGACGTGATGACTGAGACGACCGGGCGCTCCACTGCGTTCGTAGCGTCCAGCCTGCCTCCCAGCCCCGTCTCCAGGACCGCGTACTCCATCCCCTCCTCTGCAAACGCCAGCATCGCCATGCCGAACAGAAATTCAAAAAATGTCGGATGCGGCAGTCCTGCATCCTCCATTTTTCTCACCGCCGCAAGCGTTCTGCCGAACACCTTGCAGAAGTTCTCATCTGTGATCTCTCTTCCGTCCAGGACGATGCGCTCGTTGATCCTGACCAGATGGGGCGACGTAAACAGTCCCGTGTGCATCCCCTCTGAACGGAGCATACCGTCCAGATAGGCGCACACGGAACCCTTTCCGTTGGTCCCCGCCACGTGGAGAACCTTAAGGTTCTCCTGCGGATTCCCGAGATATTCCAGAAACGTCCTCGTGTGTTCTGCATCATGCTTCTTCGTGAACTTCGGAATATCATGAATATAATTTACAGCTTCCTCGTATCTCATTCTTCTTCTGCTTCTTCCTCGCTGACAAACGCCTGCCTGCCGTTCTCAGGCGCGTCCGGATCCTCCGGCACCTCCGTCAGGCTGCCGTCCCGGTACTCATACGTCTTCGACGTCCTGAAGATCGTATTGCTGGAGCCGACCTGCGCCACCATAACCGTATCGCCTTCGTTCAGCTCCGATTCCTCCAGATCCAGCCGCGTATTGTTCAGGAACTTTGTCTCCTGCTTCTCTCCATTGATATAGACCTTGCTCTGCTTCGTAAAATTGCTTCCATAGATGCTGTAGGAGCCGTCAAGCTGGGAGACGGCCTCTGTGATCTCCGCATCCTTGACTCCCATCACCATGTGCCCCTCTGTGATCGGCGCGCCGCTCTTCTCATAGACATACTGCTCGCCGTACATAATATCGTACTGGAGAAGCTCGAGATCCGCCAGATAGTTCTTCGTGGCGTTTCTCTGCTGGTGATAGTTGAACACAGTCCCCGAGTGGATATCCAGACGGTCAAACACCTCCGCCATGATCTGGTACGCCGCGATATTGCCGTCCTTTTTCTCAAGCCCGATGTTGTCCCATATCACATAGTTTGTATTATAGAGGTACTTGCTCTTCAGGTCTGACGATTCCAGATCCATCGTCGGCAGATGATCTCCGTAAAATACGATGACGGATGGTTCGTTCCTCGACTCCACTTCGTCGATCAGCTGTCCGACAAACTTATCCATCTCGTATACTTCATTGACATAGTATTCCCAGGCGTTCCTCTTTCCTTCATCCTCCACGCCGCTCACAATGATCTCCGGATTTTCCAGCGTCGGCTCGGTCGGATAATCCCCGTGTCCCTGGACGCTGATGGTAAACACGAAATCCTGCCCCTCTGTCGTGTCCATGGACTCCATGATGTTCGGGACAAGAATATCATCCGTCGCCCATCCCTTCGGCGTCATCTGAAGGATGTTCATAAACTCCTTGCTCGTGTAGTGGTCAAATCCCATGTTGTTGAATACCTGCGCGCGGCTGTAGAAGTTTCCTCCGTTGTTGTGCAGCGCTTCTGCGCCGTATCCAAGGCTTGTGAGCGCGCTTGCCGCACTCTCCAGCACCTTTGTCTTGGCATACGTCTTGTACGGGTATTCGCCCGGTCCGAAGAAACGCATGCTCATCCCGGTCAGCACCTCGAACTCTGTGTTCGCCGTGCCTGCGCCGACAGACGGCACCTTGAAGTATCCGGAAGAATACTCATTGAACAGCTTCCTTAAGTTCGGGATCGGGTCCTCTGAGAATCTGAGCCACTCGACCTCTGTCGGGTCGAAGAATGATTCAAGCTGTACGAATATAATGTTCGGCAGCTCATCCTCGGACCGTCCGGTCTCGCTCTTCGTAAGACCGCCGTTATTGCTGATCTCCGCCATCGTCGCCTCGCTGTAGCCCGCCGGTTCATTAATCCCCGTGTTGAACAGGCTGGCGGAGAAACAGTACGGGAAACCGTAGTCCTCATATGCAAACGCTATATTTCCGAAATAATTGGAGATCACTCTCTTATCAATCGCCGCATCTGTCAGCAGCGCGCACGCCCCAAAGGAAACGACGACTCCGCCCAGCGCGATAATCCGGTGCATCTTCCCGGTAAACTGACCGCCGCGCCTCCACATGGACACGACCCATACGACCAGCGCCACGACTCCGATGATGATCATGATCAGCTCAAAAGTATTGAAATAGTTTCCTGTCAGCTCAAGCGCATCTGACAATACCTTAAGATCCTGCGCATTGAACGGCGTCACCCTCTTCGTCAGGAGGTAGCCGTTGCACGTCCCCAGGAACAGCCAGAATACGCTGAGCAGGATCCTCGCAAACACTCTCCGCCGCACCAGATATATAATGGAAAATGTGGCGAAGATCAAAAACGCATTGTACAGGAACACCAGCGGTGTCCCCACCATATAATTCCATGCTTCAAAAAAGGAAAGTCTGGAGATCAGCTCGATCAGAAAGTTGATCACGCAGGCGAGCAGGAAGTGCAGCGGCAGAGATAAGCGGTTCATCCACTTGTAGACCGGCTGCATCTTCTTCGCGCGGCTGCTGCTGCGCCGCTCTTCAAGGATACGCCGGCGCCGCTCCTTTTTTTCCTGAAAATGTCTTTTGATATCCTCTCTCTTCAGATTTTTGATTTTGACAAAGAACCCCTTGATATCAGGTTTCCTGATATGAATGCGTTTCATCTGTGACCTCTCTTCTTTCATTCAGGCGGTCCTGTCAGTTCAGTCCCGCCATTCTCTCTTTCACCTGAGCAAGCATCTGCGTATATTTCTCCAGCTTGTCGCGCTCTTCCTGCACCTTCGCCGCAGGCGCCTTGCTCACGAACTTCTCATTAGACAGCATCCCCTCTGCTCTCCTGATCTCCTTGTTCAGTCTCTCTTCTTCCTTTGTCAGTCTCTCTCTTTCCTGTTCCAGGTCCACCAGCTCATCCAGCGGCAGATAGACTACCGCGTCCGGAACTACGATGGACACTGCATTATCGTCCACGCCCTCCTTCGTCGGACGGATAATGATGTCATTCGCCATCAGCAGCGGCATGACAGAGTCCTTCAGGCTCTCGATTCCTTCACATATCCCGGCGTCTCCGCAGATAATGTAGACCTTCGTCTTCCTGCTGTTCGGCACGTCCATCTCAGAACGCATGTTGCGGATTCCTCTTGTAACCGCCTTCACATGTTCCATCACATTCTCATCCGCCGGGAAGCACAGCTCTTCCGTGTACTTCGGCCAGGAGGACATCATCAGCGACTCCTCCTCCGGCACAAGCGCGCTGTAGATCTCTTCTGTGATAAACGGCATGAACGGATGCAGGAGCTTGAGCGCCTGTCCGAGCACTGTCTTCAGCACCCAGAGCACGCAGTCTGCGGCAGCCGGGTCTTCTTCCGCGTGGTAGATGCGGTATTTTGCCAGCTCCACATACCAGTCGCAGAACTCATCCCATATGAAATCATAGACCTTCTGCACCGCGATCCCCAGCTCGAACTTATCCATGTTCTCGGTGACGTCCTTCGTCAGCGTGTTCACCGCGGACAGTATCCAGCGGTCAGCCGGTGTGAGCAGCTTCTCATCCGGCCTGTCGATCACATTTTCCTTCATATTCATAAGGATAAAACGTGACGCGTTCCATACTTTATTCGCAAAGTTCCTGCTCGCCTCCACCCTCTCATTGTAGAAGCGCATATCGTTGCCGGGCGCATTTCCTGTAACAAGGGTAAGCCTTAATGCGTCCGCGCCGTACTTGTCGATGATATCCAGCGGATCGATTCCGTTTCCTAAAGACTTGCTCATCTTCCTGCCTAAAGAGTCTCTCACAAGACCGTGGATCAGCACAGTGTGGAACGGTGATTTTCCGGTGTGCTCATATCCGGAGAATACCATACGGATCACCCAGAAGAAAATGATATCGTATCCTGTCACGAGTACATCTGTCGGATAGAAGTAATCATAATCCTCGGTGTGCTCCGGCCATCCCAGTGTGGAGAACGGCCACAGCGCAGAGGAGAACCAGGTGTCCAGCGTGTCCTCATCCTGTGTGAAATGCGTGCATCCGCAGTGCGGGCACTTCTCCGGCATTCCTTTAGAGACGACGACCTCGCCGCACTCGTCGCAGTAGTACGCCGGAATCCTGTGTCCCCACCAGATCTGGCGCGAGATGCACCAGTCCTTGATATTCTCCAGCCAGTGCAGATAGATCTTGTTGAATCTCTCCGGCACGAACTTCAGCTCGCCTTTTTCCAGTGCCGCGATCGCCGGCTTGGCAAGCTCCTCCATCTTCACGAACCACTGCTGCTTGATCAGCGGCTCCACTGTCGTGCCGCAGCGGTCATGGGTTCCCACCGCATGTGTGTGTGGAACGACCTTCACAAGATAGCCCTGCTCCTCAAGGTCTTTCACAATGGCTTTTCTCGCCTCATAGCGGTCCATGCCGGCGTACCTGCCGCCCTTCTCATTGATCGTGGCGTCGTCGTTCATGATGTTGATCTCTTCTAAGTTGTGGCGCTTGCCCACCTCGAAGTCGTTCGGGTCATGGGCAGGCGTAATCTTCACTGCACCGGTTCCGAACTCTTTGTCAACATAGTAGTCTGCAACGATCGGGATCTCTCTTCCAACCAGAGGCAGGATCACGTTCTTTCCGATGATATCCTGATATCTCTCGTCATCCGGATGCACCGCGATAGCGGTATCTCCCAGCATGGTCTCCGGACGCGTGGTCGCGATCTCGAGGAAGCGGTCCGTGCCCACGATCGGATATTTGATATGCCAGAAATGTCCTTCCTGCTCCTCGTGCTCTACCTCGGCGTCGGAGAGAGAAGTCTTACATTTCGGACACCAGTTGATGATCCTGGACCCCTTGTAAATATATCCCTTCTTATATAAATTGATGAATACTTCTTCCACGGCTTTGGAGCATCCCTCGTCCATGGTGAAGCGCTCTCTGTCCCAGTCGCAGGAAATTCCGAGCTGCTTTAACTGGTTCTCGATCGTTCCCGCATACTCTTCCTTCCACTGCCAGGTCCTCTTTAAGAATCCTTCACGGCCGAGTTCTTTCTTGTCGATTCCCTCTTCCTTGAGCTGGTTCGTCACCTTGACTTCTGTAGAGATGGCTGCGTGGTCTGTTCCCGGTATCCACAGCGCGTTGTATCCCTCCATCCTTTTATAGCGGATCAGGATGTCCTGCAGTGTATTGTCAAGGGCATGTCCCATATGGAGCTTTCCCGTGATATTCGGAGGCGGCATTACCGTTGTGAACGGCTCCCTGCTCCTGTCCACCTCAGCGTGAAAATATTTGTTCTCACACCATCTGTCATACAGCTTTCTTTCGATCTTCTTCGGATCGTAAGTCTTTTCCAGTTCCCTGCTCATGATAACCTCCTTGTTCACCCTCATAGTTCAAGACTTGTATCTTTTCTTCGGCGCCTGGCCGTGCCCGTCCGCCGGGACTGCCCCGCGCCTGCCTTCTGCTTCACGGAATCTTCACAGTTTTCTGCAAAGAAATCGCCCTTTACACATGTATGTAAAGGGCGAATTTCCGCGGTACCACCTTAATTTCATATATACGTTCGCATGATGTACAGCATCCGCTCCCGCACATACCTCTGAGGTCTTTTAACGCAGACCACTCGGGATATCCTACTCCGCCGTCATATGCCGTCCGTTCAGATATCCGGCTCAGAAGCTACCTTCCAGCATCCTTTCCCGAAGCCGCCTTCCAGCCGGGCACGCCCGGGCAGCTCTCTCTGTCGGAAGTAATGATGTACTCCTCTTCTTCAACACCTTTTTCATTCTGCTGAATATCATAGCGGGCGGCTTCGGATTTGTCAAGATATTTAGATAATCTTAAGATATTATGATAACAGTTGCTACAGTTCACACCGCACGGATTCTATGACGGAGCTATTTTTGTCATGACTGGTCTCTCCCTATCTTTCTGAGAATAATATTATTAAAACAGGTCAGCCCATAAATGTATCAATTTCACTGCTTGTTCGGAATCCTCTTTTTGATATGCAATATGAAGATTATATAAAACACCATCATCGACGATGAAGCCGTCCATACCTCTGTAACCGCTTTCCAACTCTGTTGAATCTATGATATGGCATTGTTTATTGTTATCATTCGTATAAAATGACTCCTCATATTCTACATTCTCTGTTGTACGAGTTCTAAGGATAACCTCTTCGTCAAAATTTTCAGTGTATATCAGCGAAAAATGGTAAACGTTAATATCATCAATAGAATAATATGTTTCAAGAGTAATACTTGATATCTGTCCATTTTCATCGCCGGAGATAATCAGTGTTGCTGCTTGTTCTTCTAAACCCAGGTCTATCTGCTTTAACTTGTCAAATCCGATATACTCACATGCTTTTTCATATGATGGAAAATCAGCCTGCCAATCCCCAGGATGACGGCTGGAATATGGCTTATAGTCTTTAAACTGTTGTTTTATAGTAGAACCAACTTGTTGAACCTCTCCGGAAAAATCACTCATTGGTATTTTTTCGATTGCAACATCTAAATCAAAACCAGATTGTTCGTAGTCTGTACCCGGTTCAATATATGATGTGAAAAAATTCATAATTCGCGTACCAAACTCTCCGGTGGCTGTTGCCACACAGGTTATTAAGAGAATTACTAAAATTACTGCTGTCGATACAATGACCAAACGGCGATTAAAGCGTGAATTTTGTTTTGCTTTATGGCTGTGTGAAATAGTTTCATCAATATAATCTGTGTCATCTTCTTTCATAATATCAGAAAACTTCTTTTCATTCATATGAACACCTTTCCCCTTTCTCCTTCCATAGGAAT
>CALWQS010000069.1 GCA_944383745.1 uncultured Mediterraneibacter sp.
CCGACAGGAAAGTTCCTTCAATTCCTTCCCGATAACCGCACAATATGTTATCCTATATCCAGAGAGGTGTTATCCATGAATTATACATATGTTGTCACCTGCCGTGACGGAAGTCTCTATACCGGCTGGACTAACGATCTCGAGAAGCGGATCAAGGCGCACAATGAAGGAAAAGGCGCAAAATATACAAAATCCCGGCGTCCCGTTATCCTCACTTACTATGAGGAATACGAGAGCCGGGAAGCGGCCATGAAAAGAGAATATGAGATCAAGCATCTTTCACGGCAGAAAAAATTACAACTGATTGATTCAAAAACGTGTCGGGACTGAATTAATAGTTTTCCGCCTTCCTTTCGAAGTATGCCTTCGGGTGAGCGCATACCGGACAGATTTCCGGAGCTTCCGGTCCATCATAGATATATCCGCAGTTTCCGCACTTCCATCCCAGCGGCGCGTCATCCTTGAAGGTCTTTCCTTCGCGGTAATGATCGAGCAGTCTCTGATAACGTTTCTCATGAGCTGCCTCAACTTCTGCTACTCCGCGGAATTTCGCGGCGAGCTCGGAGAAGCCTTCTTCTTCTGCCTCCTCGGCCATCCTTTTGTACATATCTGTCCATTCGTAGTTCTCTCCGGCAGCGGCATCCGCCAGGTTCTCCTCTACATTCCCGATACCATGAAATTCCTTGAACCACATCTTAGCATGCTCTTTCTCCTGGTTCGCAGTTTCCTCAAAGATGTTCGCCATCTGGACGAAACCGGCTTTTCTGGCAGCTGATGCATAATAGCTGTATTTGTTGCGTGCCTGAGATTCGCCGGAAAAAGCTTCCATAAGATTTTTCTCTGTTTTTGTTCCTGCATATTTAGACATATAAGTCCCTCCTTGAAATGAACCGATAAAAGGACTGCCTTCGGGAAAAGATATTCAATTCTCAAAGACAGTCCTCATTGTTAATAGAGTGCTCGATATTGTATAGTTTAGATTAACCGAAGTATCTCTTCAGAAGCCCCTCGAATGCTTTTCCGTGACGAGCTTCGTCTCTTGCCATCTCGTGTACGGTATCATGGATTGCATCAAGGTTAGCGGCTTTTGCGCGTTTTGCAAGATCAAATTTTCCTGCTGTAGCACCGTTCTCTGCATCAACACGCATCTCAAGGTTCTTCTTTGTGCTGTCTGTAACGACCTCGCCAAGCAGCTCTGCGAATTTAGCAGCATGCTCTGCTTCCTCGTAAGCGGCTTTTTCCCAGTACAGGCCAATCTCCGGATATCCTTCTCTGTGAGCGACTCTTGCCATTGCAAGATACATACCAACCTCAGAGCACTCTCCCTCGAAGTTTGCTCTTAAGTCTGCAAGGATGTCCTCGCTTACGCCCTGAGCAACACCTACAACGTGCTCAGCTGCCCACTCTCTGCCGCCTGTCTGCTCTTTGAACTTCTCAGCGGGCGCATGGCATACCGGACATTCAGCCGGAGCAGCATCTCCTTCATAAACATAACCACATACTGTACATACCCATTTTTTCATGATCTTTGTCTCCTTTTCTTTCTTGAAATATATTTTTATGACTTTTTAATGCAGTCACTGCATTCACCGTAAAACAACGTGGAGCTGGAACGGATGATCCCGTCAAAATTTTCGGCCGCCAGCCGGTTGACTTCCTCAATACTTTTCATATCAAGATCCAGATCCAGCAATCGCCCGCACACTGTGCAGAGAAAATGATTATGAGGTTCGACCTTTCCGTCGAATCTGTCGCCTCCGTCGGGAGTTGCGATCTTTACCGCCTCGCCGATATCTGTGAGAAGGTTCAGGTTTCTGTATACAGTGCCGAGACTGATATTGGGAAAATCCTTCTTAACATGCATATATACCATATCAGCAGTAGGGTGCTCATTGGTCGTCATAAGGTAATGCTTGATGGATTCTCGTTGTTTACTATATTTTAAAGCTGTCAATGGGAATCCCCCTTTCGTTATGAGAACCATTCTTGGAATAATAACAGTAACGATTACTGTGATTAAAATATAATATAGAATCGCAGATATGTCAATACCTTTCGGGGAAATATTTAAAAATCCGGAATACAGTGTGATAAAACGGACAAAATATTACAAAATAGTTAACAAATATCGAGATGAGAATAATCCGATTGAATTTTGAAGAACACTATGTCGATATTAATATAGTGAAATCTTCGTGAATCGGTTGACATTCGGTATATATATTGATAAAATATCAGCGTAACAAAATTAACAAATGTGTAACATTTAGAACTTCCTACAAAAGATAAACGCATAATATTAAGGAGGTTTTATATGGGAAACACACACATGAAACACAAAGTGGTCATATCCGCCCTGGCGGGGATGATCCTGATTCCGGGGAGTGCGGTTCCGGTCAAGGCTGCAGAAGAACCTGAGCAGGGACAGTCTTTTTTGCCGGCCGCAGGAATCGAGGCGGTACTGGAAGAATGTTATGAGACAGAAGTAAAAGATAATATTAATCTCTATCTGGTACCAACAGAAGAGGGAGAGTATTTGAATATGGCATTTTCTAATACAGGTGATTTTACCTATATTAGAAGTGCCCCGGAAGAGAACAGCGCCTGGGTCGGAAAGCTTTACAGCGATTCTGCGGCTGAGGTACTGGCGCATCTCGACGGATGGACAAAGATAAAATCCGGGACAGCGGAAGGTTATGTCCCGTCGGATACTCTGATCACAGGCAGAGAAGCCCGCATGCGCGCGGAGGAATATGAGAACAGTACGGTCAGGGTCACGGCATACGTGCTGAATGTCAGAGACGGACAGGGAACGGACGCCGCGATACTGACACAGGTCGGGCAGAACGAGGAGTATGAAGTTACAGGGGAACCTGTGGACGGATGGTATCCGGTGAAGGTCGGGGAAATCGACGGATGGGTCAGCGGAGAGTACGTAGAAGCAGAGATTTCCTATTCTTATGGAGAGACAAGAGAAGAGGAAGAGACGCGCATTGCAGAAGAAAAAGAGCGCGAAGAGGCTTTGGCACGTGAGGCTGCCGCGCAGACGATTCCGGCCGGACAGGCTGTGATAGACTATGCCTGCCAGTTTATTGGCAACCCATATGTATGGGGCGGAACCAGTCTTACAGAGGGAGCCGACTGTTCCGGCTTTGTCCAGTCAGTGTATGCTCATTTTGGCATCCATCTTCCGAGAACTTCGTATGATATGCGGTCTGCGGGATACGAAGTAAGTTATACGGAAGCGCAGCCGGGAGATCTCATTTTATATGAAGGACATGTCGGGCTTTATATGGGAGATGGAAATATTGTAAATGCCATGAACGAGGCGGACGGGATCGGGATCTGCAGCGCACTGTACACAGATATTATTACGGTGCGCAGGGTCATTTGAGAATTGTGGATTAAACAGAGAACTGTACTTCAGATAAAAGAAGTGCAGTTTTTTTATTTCATAGGAGATTTCTTCCCTATGAAATAAAAACGCTCCGAGAGGATCGCGCTGCGGCAGAGTGGAAGGTATCGCCTGTGCGCTCGACCCGCAGGCTCCTGCTCTGTCCGTACAGTTCGCATTTGCCGGGCAGAGGGCAGGGAATGGCCCTTCCTTGTCCGTACATAATTTCTCTGAGATGAGGAAATACGGGTTTCGACAAGATATTATATAGAAATTAGCAAAATGCACAAAAATGTTTCAAATTGTAAAAAACAGTCGAAAGTGAAAAAAAAGAAGTTTTCAACTTATCCACATTTGAAAACCGGAAAAACGTGGAAAAACACTACTTTTTCTAAAAGTTATTCACATTATCCACATAAAAACATGTGTTTTTGGTGGATTACTTTTATCAATAAAAAGAACGAGTGTTTTGGTGAGTTGTCATGAAATTAGGGTTTTGTCGAAAAATCGGAGCAAAAATCTTGACTTTTGAGTAGTCAAAAAAACCGGAAAAGCAAATATGACAATTCAGAAAATTCAAAAAATATGGTTGCGAAAATAAAAGGCAGGGATTATAATATAATCCACTGAGAATTAAGAAGGAGGAAATAGAAATGGCTCAGATTTCTAAAGATACAAAAATTGGTGAATTGATGACAATTTTCCCGGAGGCCGCTCCGATTCTTATGGAGATTGGAATGCACTGCCTCGGCTGCCCGGCGTCTCAGATGGAGACTCTGGAAGAAGCGGCTATGGTGCACGGCATTGACGGCGCGCTTCTTGTGGAGAAGATTAACGCAGCTATGCAGGCAGCGGGAAAATAATCCCGGCAGACAGGCAGCGTATGTTGGAAATGTGAATAAAAGGCAGACAGCCCGTTCCCTGATGGGGACGGGCTGTCTGCCTGTAAATAAGTTATCTTCATATGGAGGATAACTTTTGTACTGCATCTGCCGATACGATGGTCTCGCAGTGTTCTTCAAGAAAAGCGAGCACTGCTGCGCTGGCCTTTTCAGGAGAGCCATATTCGGAAAGCATATTGCAAATCTTATTAAATTCATTCGCGGAATGGTCCGCAGGTGCAAGCGCCAGAATGAACATTCCATTCTCCCCGTCTTTGTACAGCGTGTTTGCTCCGTGATACAGCGGGGCGATGAGACGCGCTGCCTGGATCGAAGAGTCGAGATCTTCAAAGGAAAACAGGCGGATGGAAAAAGGAGCGGCTGGTGTTTCATCCGCCGGGGCTTTTACTCCTGCCGCGGCTTCCTTCACCTTGTTGAGCAGATTGAGAAATTCGTCTGCCCCCTGCAGCTTTTCAAGCGCTTCCGTGTTTAATGTATCTGTTTCACCCAGTGGTGTAAACTTCGAAAACCGTGTGTCAAGTTCTTCCGGATCCTCCACTTTCGTTATAATGAGTACAATAGAATCGGCGGAGGCCGGGATTGCCTCGATCATCAGCGGAATATCTTCGGCCTCAAAACCAAAGTCGAAAGATGCCTGCTGCATCATATCTCGAAATAAAGATTTTGCTTTCTCTGTACCATAAGCCAGCTCGCTCAGTTTTAAATGACGGGCAGCCAGATCGGCATGTGTCAGCGTACAACGAATCTGATTTTCATTGAGCTTTTCAATTTTCATATGATCACATCCTTATGATATAGATATATGAGATAATATGCCTATTGAATTCTCTTGATTTCAATAAGATATATCATCTCACAGTTAGTATATACAAAAAATAATGAGATGTAAAGATAAAGGAACCCAGTTTACAATACTTTTATGTTATCAACAAATCCCACCCAGTTATGAACAAAAAACACATTGCAAAGCACGGAACGCCTCTCTATAATGGCACTTACAGAAGATAGTATTCCTTGGTAAATATAACTTATGCGAAAGGAGGAGTACAGAGTCATTTCTATTTTTTCAGAGTGAAAGGGAGTCCCCTTTCTGTCAAAGTAGAGCATGTTATTCAGAATCCCAGGATCGGGAAGAAATCATTGAAGAAAGTAATAATCCGCTGCGGATGGATACTGTCTTCTATCCCGTTATCGATCGGCAGGTATGTCACGAATACTTCCATATGGTAAGCGGGCGGGAGTGTATTTACCATCATCCACAGGGAAAGGAGTATGCACGAATGAAAACGGACGAAGCAGTTTACAGAGAGTTATATGCGGAACTGGAGGGATATGAAAGAAAAGGCGTGGATATGCTGCTGGATGGATATCAGGCAAGCCCTCTGCAGATCGTTACAGCCTATATGGCGAAAGAAGAAGGGACATATATGCGGGATTATGTGATGAATCCGGAAGGGAATATCGAATCGCTGGCTTTTACGAACATTCATCAATATGGACAGGCGGAGATTACCCCTTGATCTGCCGGACAAAAGGATTCGCTGTATTCCTGGAGAATGTTTAAAATATTCTTAAACAGGCAAATTAATAATGACGTATATAAAAAATATGTTATAATGTTTGCGGATAGGAGGTGCGGCATGGACGAAAGAGAAAGAAAGGGTGCACGGCGCCGGCGCGCAGGAACGAAGGGCGCGCACAGGCGGCATCCGGACAGAAAAGCCCGCGGCGCCGGAGAGCAGATGCCCGGAATGAAAAGCCCGCGGAAGAAGAGCCGCAGGGCAAAAAGGCAGAGGAGAAATATGGTCCTGCGTATTCTGATCGCGGCGGCGCTTATTATAGCGGCGGCGGGGATCGCGGCGGCCTGGTACAGGTACGGTTCGTCGAATGAGAGAGCTGATCTGGAACAATATTATGGACTGGAGGCCGGCGATGAGTTCGCAGTTGTTATTAATAATGAGGTCGTAAGGGCAGAGAGCGGGATAGGTGACGGTCAGCCGGCTCCCGTGCCGGGACGGATCATCGATGGAGAATACTATATAGAGTATTCGGTAGTGCGGGATCGGATCAATAAGCGGTTTTACTGGGATCCGAACGAGAGAGTCATGCTGTACACGCTGCCTGGCGGGAATGTTACGGTTCAGGCGGACAGCAGCGAGTATACAGAAATCAGTGAAAGCAAGAGCGAGGAATATGTTATTCTGAAGACGGAAGGATCGACAGCGTATATTGCGCTTCCGTTCATTCAGGCATACACAAACATGGAATATTCGGTGTATGATACTCCGAACAGGGCTGTTATCACATCGGAATGGGGCGAGATCGAGACCGCGCTGATCAGGCATGCTGCACAGGTCCGCTACAGAGGCGGAGTGAAGAGCCCCATCTTGAAGGATGTGTCAAAGTCGGACAAGGTCACAGTGCTGGAAGATGAAGACGACTGGATGAAGGTGGCCACCGAGGACGGAATAATCGGATATGTGAAGACGAATGCTTTAAAAGACAGGAAAACAGAGACCATATCCAGAGAGTTTGAAGAGCCGGTTTACACGAATATTTCCGAAGACTATACGATTAACCTGGCATGGCATAATGTTTCTAATGCCGATGCCAACAACTATGTGCAGCAGATGCTTGCGCAGACAAAAGGGCTGACAACGATCGCGCCCACCTGGTTCAGCATAGCGGATACAGAGGGAAATATGTCATCCCTCGGCAGTGCGGATTATGTCAGCTATGCTCATCAGTCCGGGCTTGAAGTATGGGCGGTGCTGAGAGATTTTCATGGTGGAATCAATTCCTACGATGAAACCTGCGAGGTGCTGAGCTATACGTCCAAAAGGACGAGGCTGATTGACCAGGCTGTCACTGCGGCCCGGGAACTCGGAGTTGACGGCATTAATCTTGACTTTGAACTTATATCGACACAGTGCGGAGAGCATTACGTGCAGTTTGTGCGGGAGCTTTCTGTGAGCTGCCGGCAGAACGGGCTGGTGTTTTCGGTAGATAACTATGTACCGCAGCCCTATAATGAACATTATGATCTTGAAGAACAGGGAACGGTGGCGGACTATGTTATCATTATGGGATATGACGAGCATACTGACAGCTCATATGAAGCGGGTTCTGTCGCTTCCCTGGGATATGTGAAGCAGGGAATTGAAGATGCGCTGAAAAAAGTCCCGGAGACAAAATTGATCGCCGCGGTTCCGTTTTACACCAGGCTGTGGCTTGAGACACCGAAGACAGAAGAAGAACTGGCGGCAGAGGCGGGGACGGAAGCGGCCTCGTACCCTGATAAAATATCCAGTGAAGCGCTGGGAATGGATGAAGCCCGGGAGGCCGTGGCGAATGCCGGAGCTCAGGCTCAGTGGGATGAGAATACCAGTCAGAATTATGCCGAGTGGGAAGCGGACGGCGGAACTTATAAGATCTGGCTGGAAGATAACCAGTCATTGGAAGAAAAACTGAAAGTGATCAGCGCAAATGATCTTGCCGGAGTTGCCGAATGGCGGCTTGGCTGGGAGAATGCCAGTGTGTGGGACCTTATACTTCAATATATAAATTAGCCTGCAGACCGGCTGATCATGAAAGGGACATCCTCCTTACGCATATAATTGAAACATATGCGGAAGGGGGATGTTTTTTTGAAGAAAAAAATAGGGACGGCGGCAGTGATCGGTATACTTCTGTGTCTGATATTTGTATGTCAGAAAGCAGGGGAGTATCTCAGGCGGGGCATACATGAGGGCATGGAGACTGCGGGAGCGGTAGAACGAAAAGAGGATCTTGTAGTCCTGGATGCCGGACACGGGGGAAAGGATCCGGGAAAAGTCGGGTTGAACGGAGCGGAGGAAAAGGACATTAATCTGAAAATCGCGCTTCTGGTCCAAGGGTATCTGGAAGAAGCAGAAGTCGAGGTGGTTATGACAAGGACGGAGGATGAAAGGCTTGCAGACACTCAGGCTGGGGATTTGAAGAAAAGAGTGAGCCTGATGAACGGGCAGAATCCGATCCTCGCGGTCAGCATCCACCAGAACAGTTATCACGAACAGGAAGTGAGAGGGGCACAGGTGTTTTACTATACGGATTCGGCGGAAGGCAGAGAGGCGGCAGGGTGTCTCCAGAGAGCTCTGGCGGAGCTTGACCCGGACAATACGAAGCAGATTAAGGCAAACAATACATATTATCTGCTGAAAAAGACGGAAGTTCCCGTTGTCATAGCGGAATGCGGTTTTCTGAGCAATTCCGAGGATGCGCAGAAGCTTATGACAGAAGAGTACCAGCGAGAGCTTGCGCTTGCGCTGGCGAAAGGTATCCTGGAGTATATTAGATGAGGGACGGCAGTGAGGAGACCGTGCAGTACTGACACGAATCCTGTGCCTGGGCAGGCGGCCGATCTTCAAAAAGACAGTACCGGTATGCCATAAGAGCATTCGAAAAGAGTTTTTTTTTGATACAATTAATGTTATAATAAACGTTATGGAAACAATAGTGAGAAAAATAGATAAAAATCAAATAGACGAAGATGTCATCCGGGAAGCGGGAGAGGTTTTGAAAAGAGGAGGACTTGTTGCTTTTCCGACGGAGACCGTTTACGGGCTGGGAGCGGACGCTTTAAAAGAGGAGGCGGCGAAAAAGACGTATGAAGCGAAAGGGCGTCCTTCGGATAATCCGCTGATCGTACACATTGCGGAATATGAAGACCTGAAAAAGATCGCAGTCAACATCCCGCCGGAAACGGACGCGCTTGCCGCGCATTTCTGGCCGGGACCGCTGACAATGATTTTCGAAAAAAGCGCTGCCGTACCATACGGAACTACTGGGGGCCTGGATACGGTGGCGGTTCGTATGCCCAGCGATCCGATTGCCGCGGCTCTGATCCGGGCGGCAGGCGGTTTTGTTTCCGCACCGAGTGCGAATACATCCGGGAGACCGAGCCCGACGACGGCAGAGCATGTGATGGAAGACCTGGATGGAAAGATTGACATGGTGATCGACGGAGGAAGCGTGGATATAGGTCTGGAGTCTACGATTCTTGATATGACGGTAGAACCTCCGATGATCCTGCGCCCGGGCGCGATTACTGCGGATATGTTTGAGGAAGTGATCGGTCCGGTGAGCATCGACGAGACGCTGCTGGGCAGTGAGAGCAAGACGCCTCCCAAGGCTCCGGGCATGAAGTACCGTCACTATGCTCCGAAAGCCAGGCTGATCATTGTGGAGGGAGATCTTAGAGAAGAGATACTGGCGATTCGCCAGCTCGCGTATGCGGCGCACAGGGAAGGCAGAGATGTGGGCGTTATAGCAACGGGAGAGACGCTTCCTTTCTACAAATATGGGATTGTAAAAAATATCGGAAGCCGGGAAAATGAGCGGACCATTGCCAGGAATCTTTACCGGGTTCTGAGAGAGTTCGATGAAGAGGATGTCGATACTATATATAGTGAATCGTTTGCCATGCAGGGGATCGGAAAAGCGATTATGAACCGCCTGGAAAAAGCGGCCGGGCATATGCGCATTTCGGCGGCAGCGATCGTAAAGGAACAGAAGTACCGCAGAGTCATCTTTGTCAGCAGAGCTGATTCAGTGCGGGGGCCCATGGCTGCCGAGCTTTTGAGAAACCAGGATTTGAGACAGGAATATGTAATTGATTCTATGGGACTGGTGGTGCTTTTTCCTGAGCCTGCGAATCAAAAAGCTGAGGCGATTATGAAGAGTGCGCAGATGACATTGGAAGGACACTTTTCCAGACAGTTTGACGGAGAAGGACTTCAGGACGATACGCTTGTGCTGACGATTGACAGCAATCAGAAAGAAAAAATCCTCTCAGAATATGAGAATCTCAAGAATGTATATACTCTGAATGAATTTGTCGGAGACGATACGGAGATACCGGATCCGTATGGAAAACCCTTGACTGCTTACGGAGAATGCTATGAGGTGCTTGACGGATTAGTGCAAAAACTGGCAGACAGATTAAATCTGGATGCGGAAAGGGATGGATAATGGGAAAAGTTTACGTTATGGATCATCCGCTGATCGAGCATAAGATTAATTATATTCGAAGCAAAGATGTGGGAACAAAAGAGTTTCGCGAGGTCATCGGCGAGATCGCGCAGCTCATGTGTTACGAAGCGACCAGGGATCTCAAGATGAAGGAAGTAGAGATTGAGACTCCGGTAGGGCGGACGACCGGCAGAGTGCTGGATGGGAAAAAGCTTGCGATTGTGCCGATACTCAGAGCGGGGATCGGTATGGTAGATGGAATGCTTTCTTTGATCCCTGCAGCTAAAGTAGGGCATATCGGCCTTTATCGAGATCCTGAAACTCTGGATCCGGTGGAATACTATTGCAAACTTCCGTCCGACTGCGAAGAACGGCAGGTGTTTGTTGTGGATCCGATGCTGGCGACGGGAGGATCCAGCGCGGCTGCGGTCAGCATGCTGAAAGAAAAAGGTGTTAAAAATATTCGGTTTCTCTGTATCATAGCGGCTCCGGAGGGGGTACGCCGCATGCGGGAGGAACATCCGGATGTAGACCTTTATATCGGAGCTCTGGATGAAAGGCTTAACGGCCACGGTTATATCGTGCCGGGGCTGGGCGACGCCGGAGATCGTATTTTTGGGACAAAATAGCGGGAGAGCGAGCCTGGGAAATTGCTCTTACGCAGAGCAGACGAAAAAATCAAATGAAGGAGTGTCAGATATGGTATCAGGCAAGAGAAAGGATTATTTGTCGTGGGACGAGTATTTTATGGGAGTCGCCATGCTGTCGGGAATGCGGTCGAAAGATCCCAATACGCAGGTGGGGTGCTGTATTGTGAGCCAGGACAATAAGATATTATCCATGGGATATAACGGCTTTCCCATAGGCTGTTCCGATGACGAATTTCCATGGGACAGAGAAGGCGATAATCCTTTGGAGACCAAGTATGTTTATTCCACGCACAGTGAGCTTAATGCTATTTTAAACTATAATGGAGGCAGCCTGGCGGGAGCAAAGCTCTATGTCTCTCTTTTTCCATGCAATGAGTGCGCGAAGGCGATCATTCAGTCGGGGATCAAAGAAGTGATCTACGACTGCGATAAGTATGCTGAAACTCCCGGAGTAATTGCTTCTAAGCGGATGATGGATGCGGCGGGAGTCAGATATCATCAGTATCATCGTACCGGCAGAAAAATTGAGATTGAACTGTAATTGCCGGAGGAAAATAATACAGAGGGGAAGAAAAGATGAAACGAATACTTTTAATGGTGATCAGAAACATTTTTATGGTCCCGTACGGCTGGATCCGCCTGTGTTACAGGGCGGCTCATGTAGATAAATATACGGAAGAGGATATGTACAGATTTCTTCAGTGGATCGATCTGCACGCAAATCGAGGCGGAAATGTAAACATCGATGTACACGGAAGAGAAAATATTCCGGATAAAGATGGTTTTATGTTTTTCCCAAACCATCAGGGATTGTATGATGTGCTTGCCATTATAGAAGCCTGCCCCCGTCCTTTTTCTGTTGTGGCGAAAAAGGAAATTAGAAATATTCCTTTTCTTAAGCAGGTCTTTGCATGCATGAAGGCATATATGATAGACAGAGAGGATGCACGTCAGGCAATGCAGGTGATCATTGACGTTGCCAGAGAAGTGAAAAAGGGGAGAAATTATCTGATTTTTGCAGAGGGAACCCGGTCAAAAAACGGCAATCGTGTTGGAACTTTCAAAGGGGGCAGCTTTAAGTCGGCGACAAAGGCGCAGTGTCCGATCGTGCCGGTAGCGTTGATCGACTCCTTTAAACCATTTGACAGAAATACGATTGCCCCGGTTACCGTACAGGTTCATTTTCTGAAACCAATGCTGTACGAAGAGTATAAAGACATGAAGACAACGGAGATTGCAGCGCTTGTGCAGAAGCAGATCCAGGAGACGATAGACGCAAATATTTAAAAACGCTGTAAGTTTAAGAAAATGTAAAAATACCGTTGACATTAGAGTAAGTGTTTAGTATAATAAATTTCGCACTATTGGTGCAGAATTGAATAGAAGCCAGAGCATACAGGCTTTGGTCTTGTTCAGAATCAGGAGAAATACTCAAGAGGCTGAAGAGGCGCCCCTGCTAAGGGTGTAGGTCGGGAAACCGGCGCGAGGGTTCAAATCCCTCTTTCTCCGTTTGGTATTATTCCGAAAACTACTGGATAACCAGTAGTTTTTGCATGTTCTAAGTTAAATTGTGGATAGTACCATGTAAAACCACCAGATATAGTACTAAAAAATAAATTTGAAAAACTTGTAAAAAATAGTTGACAAATGATAAATGAAAATGGTATTATATTTGAGCTGACTCGCAAGAGACAGAAAAAGAAAAAATAAAATGAAAAAAGTTCTTGACAAAGTGGAACGGATTTGATAAAATATCAAAGCTGTCGCGAGGAAAGAACGACAGGAACCTTGATAACTGAACAATAGACAACAACCCTTGAAAATTTCTTTGAAGAGAAAATTTCTAAGAACGGTTCAAACGAACCACAAACAGTAAAAAGGGAAGAATTAGCTAGTAGTTAGTTCTGAACTGGACACAAACACTTTTAACGAGAGTTTGATCCTG
>CALWQS010000070.1 GCA_944383745.1 uncultured Mediterraneibacter sp.
GATTTTTCCTTAATATCTTCCGCAATGTACACTTCTCCGAGATTGATCGTTATATAGGCTGCATTCGGCTCTTTCGCCGTCAGCCGCATAAGAGGCGCTTTGATCAGCTGGTTTCTCCATCCGATCCCCAGTTCCAGGATCACCAGGTTTTTCCCGTGATATTTCTTCAGGAAAGCATCCAGACGTTCTTTCTCCGCTGCCGGCGGGATAAAATTCGGCCCGACCATATGGATCTTCATAGGGCCGCCGCATTCCGGACAGCAGGGAACCAGTTCCGACGGGATTTCCCCGCCCTGCTCTTTTGCCGCCATCTTCTCCGCCAGTTCCAGCACAGGATACAGCTTCTGATGACATCCGGACGCACACTGCATGGTCAGCCAGTTTCCTTCGATCTCACAGATCTTCTCCGGGTCAAAACCGCACATTTCAAAATGGCACTCCCCGTTGGACGTAATCACAAAATAATCTTTCCCCCCTATGACCGCTTTCAGGTCTGACATCACCTTTGTCTCTTTATATTCACCGCAGTAATGATGGATCAGCCTGCTCCAGAACCCCCACTTCTCTTCTTCCGCAGGCCACTGCGCGCTCATGCCGTGCAGGATGCATGTCAGCCCGTATTTTTCTTTCAGGTCGCCGAACAGATCCTCGAACGCCTGGTCATCCGCAAAGAGATGCAGTCCTTCCGTAATAGAAAGTCCATTGCTTGCGCCGATCAGGATGGCGTCCGCTCCTTTTATCTTTTCCGCAATTTTTCTGATCATCTGTACCGCTTCACCTCCTCTTTTAAACTGCCAAGGGTTTCCTTCAGGTCTCCTTCCAGATACAAACTTTTTCCCCGTAAATGCTCCGGTGCATGGGACGGCTTTTTATTGAGGCATGCATAAAATACATTCCTGTTCTTTTCTGCCATCTCCCAGAAGGGCAGTTTGATCACGGACGGCGTCATCTCTCCTACCCCAAGCTCCAGCAGCAATACCTGACTGTCTCCCTGTTCTGCGATCCAATGCCGAAGAAAACGATGGTACTGTTCCGCCTGCTCTGCCCAATATTTTCCCTCGAGAAAACTGTCGTCCCGTACCCACGGGACCATCACTCTCCCGCATTTCCCGCACCTGGGGACCATATCTGTCTTAATCTTAACTCCGTCAATCAGCTGTTCTGTCATCGCTTCGACCATCCTGCGGGAATCGTAGAGAACATCCTCGCAGGGCTGGCTGCACTGGCAGTATTGAAAATCTCCCTGGAAAGCGCAGATCTGTTCCTTTGGGAAAACTTTAAAAAACTGCATATCCACATTGGTTGTCAGGATAAAACAGGGCTTTTGGCCCACGATTTCCTTCAGATCAAGGTACGTCTGTCCTGGAGGCGCCTCCCACATAAAACGGATATATTGACTGTAATATCCCCACTGTTCTTCATAGCTGGAGAAACAATGATAAAATCCATCCAGCGGAGAACGGAACCCATAATACTCCCGGAACACATCTAATGACTCCCGAAGCGCAGGCGACCAGTGATAGTGGTCGTATCCCGCCGCAGAGGACAGACCCGATCCGCCGCCTATCACAATTGCGTCCGCCTGCATGATTTTTTCTGTCAGAAGTTTTTTTGCATCAGACATCACGAAATCCATCAATGCGTCTCCTTCCGTCCGGTCAATTCCGCCGCATCCCTTAAGACTTTTGCAATATCCCCCACGATCGTCATCCCTTTGTCTTCAATCTGCTGAGGCAGGAAATCATATTTGTCATTCACCGCGATGTACCGTGCATGGGGCAGGGAAAGCGTCAGGTTCCAGAATGGCTCCTGGATAAACATCGGCGTCAGCCTCCCCACTCCAAGTTCCAGGAACAGGATTTTTCTGTCCCTGTTTTTCAGAATATAATCAGAAATCTTCTGATACTCTCCCTCATATTTTTCACCCTGGAGAAAGTTGCCGTATCCCCGCACCCACGGGAACGCCTCGCCTCCGCAGTGGGGACAGCGGGGGATCAGATCGGAAGAGACATATGTGCTGTCCCCCATCGACCGGATCATATCTTTCACCGGCTCCAAAGCATCCCAGGTGTCATCCGTGCAGCACTTTGCACACTGGAAAAACCGGTGGTCGCCCTGGATCTCACTGACCTTTTCCTCCGGATAAAGCTTCACAAACTGAGTATCCTGATTGGTCGTCAGGATGAAGAAATCTTTTCCCGCAAGCATCCGGTCCAGATCCAGATACGGCTCCCGCACCGGCGCGTTCTGCGTTGTGTTCAGGAAGGTCGCCACATATCCCCAGTGCTCCTCTCTTGACGGAAACGGATACTGCATTCCCGCAAATGCGCCCTGGAAACCATATTTTTCTGCAAATTTCCCGAAATATTTCCGATAGGAGGCGTTATCTTCATAGTAAAAATCCCCGCCTCCTGCCGCTGACAGTCCGGACGCGCCGCCGACGACGATGCATTCAGCCTCGTTCAGCTCCCGCACCAGCCGGCTGATCTGCTCCGGATACGGCAGCGGCTTTTTCTCCGTGAGTATATACGGCGTCTTCCCGGACGCATACATTCCATAATATTTTGAGAAATTCATCTGTGTCTGCATGACAAGTTCTTCATAAAATGTCATAATATTTCTCCTTTTCCTTAACCCGCTTCTTTATTGTTAATTTTATTTTAACAGCAGTCTTAGTCTAGCATCCGGTTGCCTTTCTGTCAATATGCTGTTATAATTAAATTTACATTCAGGAGGACATATTTATGAAGTATTCAACCAGGCTCAGCGACGCCGTCCATATCCTTGCCTTTATTGCACTGAATCCAAACGGCTCCCTCTCCAGCAGCAGTATCGCGGAAAGCATACACACGAATCCGGGCTGTGTACGTCAGCTCATGTCCGCTCTTCGCCGCGCCGGACTTATTTCAAGCGTGAAAGGACATCCGAGACCTGCTCTTACCAGAATCCCGGCGTTAATTACCTTGTTGGATGTATACAGGGCAGTGGAAGGTGAAAAACCTCTGCTGCATCTGGATACTCATACCAATCCGGAATGCGGCGTCGGAATTTATATTCAGTTGTCTCTTCAGGATTTTTTTGATCAGATCCAGGAGTCGGCAGAAAAAGAGATGAAGTCGGTCACTCTTCAGGACATTCTTGAACGATATCAGGAGAAAAGCGTGCATTGGGGACAAAATTCCCCGTGAAATCTAAAGCAGCCGGCAGGATTTCTCCTGCCGGTCGTATGTCATATGCCATAATTGCTGCCGATTCCCTCAAGACTCTCCCACGAGTCTTGGTGCGGGATTCGGAATCTGCTGTCCTAACAGCACCGTTCTCCTTCGCCGTGCCCGCCGCAGTGATGCCCCTCGCCATGTCCGCCGCAGCGGTGGTCTTCTCCATGCCCGCCTTCTCCGTGATGGCTGCACCGGACATCCGGATCAAAGACAAGATTTCCTGTCAGCAGAGCCTTTACCGCTTCATCCGCACTGCCGGAGACGCCCCCGTAAAGCCTGATGCCCGCATCGGCAAGCGCATTCTGCGCGCCCGCTCCGATCCCGCCGCAGATCAGCGTATCCACATTGCGCTCTTTCAAGAACCCCGCCAGGGCGCCGTGCCCGCTGCCGTTCGTATCTGCCGTCATCTCTTTGACGATCCGGCCTTCTTCCGTATCATAGATTTTAAACTGTTCCGTGTGCCCGAAATGCTGGTATACATTTCCATCTTCATATGTTACTGCAATTCTCATGATATGCTCTCCCTTCATTTCCGCAATGTCCCTTTTGCCCTCCGCAGCAAATGCAGCTCTGCATCTTTTCCCGCACAGAGCAGACGCATTTCCATCACACAGGCGGTAATTCCCGCCCTTGATCATCAGTTCTTTTCCATTTACGATGCTGTCTGCGATCTTCTCCCTGGCGCTCTCATAGATCTCTGTCACCGTCGTCCTGGAAATATCCATCCTCTGCGCGCACTGCTCATGAGTCAGCTTTTCCAGGTCGATCAGGCGTATCACCTCATACTCATCTACTGTAAGTATCACCATCTCATCACAGGGAATCCCGCCCGGGAAAAACCGGATATAATCCGGCTCTGAACAGACCCTCCTGCATCTTCTCGGTCTTGGCATTAAGACATCCTCCGTTTTATTTCCGACATATGTCGTTTATAATGTAGCACACTTTTCAGAAAAAAGCAATCCGTACCGCCTTCACATTAATATACAGGCTGCAGCTTTATTCTGCTGTCTCTTCCGGTTGTTCAAAGGTATTCTGATAAGCACAAAAAAAGAAACGCCGATTTTTCAACGTTTCTCCTGATTTGAACAAGAGGCGCAGACCGGATTTGAACCGGTGAATCAGGGTGTTGCAGACCCACGCCTTACCACTTGGCTACTGCGCCTTGCTTTGAACACTCAACGGCTATACCTGAGCCGTCTGCGTACAAGCTAAAAATATTTTATTCATGTACGCTCTGAATTATAACAGAATCAGCCGGATTCGTCAAATCAATTTTGAAAAATCGCCGCATACCTTTGTTCTCCCGCAAATAAAATAAAACCAGGCAGGCATCCGCATGAGAGGTTAAGGTTCTGCTAAAACTATGCTCATAGACTTGCCCGCCCCTGTTTCTTCTCTGTATAATGCCCCTTAAAATGTTTCGAGAAAGGATCATCCGTTTTATGAAGAAAAATAATGTTTTCACCGCCCTCAAGGGCGTAATCATCGGAGGGACTATGCTGGTGCCCGGCGTGAGCGGCGGCTCTATGGCTATGATCCTCGGGATCTATGACCGTCTTATCTCAGCAGTCAGCTCCTTCACCAGACACAGGAAGGAAAACCTTGCCTTCCTCATCATTTTTTCTCTCGGAGGCATACTCGGGATTCTGGCCTTTGCCAATCCTCTGCTCCGGCTCATCGAGCGCTATCCCATGCCGATGCTCTATTTTTTCCTGGGAGCTGTGGCAGGCGGCATCCCGCTGATCGTAAAGCAGTCCGGTGCGAAGCGGCTGAACTGGCGCTCCTTCCTCTATCTGTTCCTGGGGCTGCTTATTGTATCTCTGTTCGCATTCATCCCCTCAGGCAGCTTTCAGTCTGAGATGAATACAGGCGCCGCCAGCTTCCTGCTGCTCGCGGCGGCAGGGGTGATCTCAGCGGCGGCGCTTGTGCTTCCAGGCATCAGTATCTCCTATCTGCTTCTGCTCATGGGGATTTACGACGAAATGATGCGGGCGGTAAGCGAATTTTACCTCCCGTTCCTTCTCCCCCTGGCTGCCGGGCTCATTTTGGGGATCATACTCATCACCAAGGGACTGGAATACGCCATGACGCGTCATCCGCATCCGACATATCTTATCATTCTCGGCTTTATCCTCGGCTCCCTCGGTGAACTTTTCCCGGGGATTCCTTCCGGCGGAGAACTCGTTCTCTGCGTCCTCACGCTGGCCGCCGGCTTCTTCGCCGTCTTGTTCCTGTCCCGCGCTGAGCTGAAGGAGATTGCCGCGTCCGCATAGGCTGCGGGCCGGCAGTTTCTATATATGCGTCAGCTCCAGCGGAGCGTTTTGTTTAGCAGGAAACTCCGTTTCCTGCTAAACAAAAAAGCCGGGGCTGTCACAGCCTCGACTTAAAATCCTCATATCCAAACGCCCGCACGGCCACGCATGTCCCGTCCGACTTCTCAAGCACAATATCCGGAAGCTTCATGCCGTTAAAGGTATTATTCTTCACCATCGTGTAGATCGCCATATCCTGAAATTCCAGCCTGCTGCCGCGCTGCAGCGGGACCTCGAAGGAATAGTCCCCGATCACGTCTCCCGCAAGACAGGTCGGCCCTGCAAGGCGATATACATACGGCTTCCGGGAATCCCCCGGTTCTCCGGCATTTTTCAGCGGCGGACGGTAAGGCATCTCCAGCACATCCGGCATATGGCACGCCGCCGATGTGTCCAGGATCGCGATCTCCATCCCGTTCTCTGCGATCTCGAGCACTTCCGTGATCAAAAGCCCGGCGTTCAGCGCCACCGCCTCCCCCGGCTCAAGATAGATTTCCAGGCCGTACTTTTCTTTCATTCGAAAGATACATTCCTTCAGAAGCTCTCTGTCATAGTCTGCCCTGGTGATATGGTGCCCGCCCCCAAAATTCAGCCATTTCATCTTATGGAGCACGTCTCCGAACTTCGCTTCCACCGCGTCCAGCGTTTTCGCGAGATCATCCGCATTCTGCTCACAGAGCGTATGGAAGTGCAGGCCGTCAAGTGATGCGATATCCTCTTCCGACATCCCGCTGCGGAACTTTTCTTCTGTCGTTCCCAGCCGCGAAAAAGGCGCGCAGGGATCATAGATCGCATGCCCTTCCTGTGTCGAGCACTCCGGGTTGATCCGCAGCCCCATGCTTCTCCCTGCCCGCTTCACCTTTTCTCTGTATTTTCTGAGCTGGGCGGGGGAGTTAAAGATGATATGATCGCAGTATGTCAGGATCTCATCCATCTCATCCTCCCGGTATGCGGGAGAGAAGATATGGTTCTCCTTCCCCATCTCTTCATGCCCGAGACGGGCTTCGTACAGCCCGCTGGCTGTCGCGCCGTCCAGATACTCCCCGATCAGAGGATACAGAGAATACATGGAAAACGCCTTCTGCGCCAGCAGGATCCGGCATCCCGTGTCCTCGCAGATCCCGCGCAGGATCTCGAGGTTTTCCCTTATCTTCGCCTCCTGGACGACATAGCATGGCGTGCGCAGTTCATCTCTTTTCATCCTTTTCCGCCTTTCCCGGCGGGAATATTCCCCGGAGTATTCCCGCCGCAGTTCTCTTCCGAGCCTCTCCGGCTCCCTGCCTCATCCTTTTCTTTGCTCACCCGAGTCTCCCCGGAATCGGCAGGCTGTCAGTCTACCAGGTCCGGGTTCTCGCTGATCTTCCACGGAAGTCCCCATTTATTCAGCGCGTCCATGAACGGATCCGGATCAAACTCTTCCACATTGAACACGCCCGGCTTTCTCCATGTGCCGTTCATGACAAGCATCGCCCCGATCATAGCCGGAACGCCGGTTGTGTAGGCAACTGCCTGAGATCCGACCTCCTTATAGCACTCCTGATGGTCGCATGTATTATAGATGTACAGCTTCTTCTCTTTCCCGTCTTTCTTTCCGATGAAAATGCAGCCGATATTGGTCTTTCCCTTTGTTCTCGGTCCGAGCGACGCCGGATCCGGAAGGAGTGTCTTCAGGAACTGGAGCGGGATAATCTCCTGCCCTTTGTACGTCACCGGCTCGATCGACGTCATTCCCACATTCTCCAGACATTTCAGGTGTGTCAGATAGCTCTCGCTGAATGTCATGAAGAAGCGGATCCTCTTGATCCCCGGAATGTTGAGAGCCAGAGACTCGATCTCCTCGTGATGGAGAAGATACATGTCGCGCTTTCCGATCTCCGGGAAGTTGTAGGTGCGCTTGATCTCCATCGGCTTTGTCTCCACCCAGTGTCCGTCCTCCCAGTAGGAGCCGTTGGCGGACACCTCGCGGATATTGATCTCCGGGTTGAAATTCGTAGCGAACGGATAACCGTTATCCCCTGCATTGCAGTCAAGGATGTCGATGTAGTTTATCTCGTCAAAATAGTGCTTCAGCGCATACGCGGAGAATACTCCCGTGACGCCCGGGTCGAATCCGCTTCCGAGCAGCGCGGTAAGCCCGGCTTTCTCAAACCGCTCTCTGTACTCCCACTGCCACTTGTACTCAAACTTTGCTGTGTCCTCAGGCTCATAATTGGCCGTGTCGATATAGTGCACGCCCGCCGCAAGGCACGCCTCCATGATCAGGAGATCCTGGTAGGGCAGAGCAAGGTTGAGCACTGCGTCCGGTTTTTCCTTCCGGATCAGCTCTGTCAGCACCGCTGTATCGTCAGCATCCACCTGTGCTGTGGTGATCTTTGTCTTTGTCGTTCCCTGAAGCTTCTCCTTAAGCGCGTCGCATTTTGACAGTGTCCTGCTGGCGATCACCACCTCCGAAAAGGCGTCGCTGTTCTGACAGCATTTATGCACTGCCACGCTTCCTACTCCTCCGCATCCGACGATCATAATCTTTCCCATTTTCATCTTCTCCTCTCGTTTTGATTTTCTATATGATAATGAAATCCTGCTTTCAGGCTGCAGTCATATCCTCACTCACATCCTCATATCTGCGGCTGTCACCGTTCCAGAGCCGCGATCAGCATCTCTCTGATGATCTTGCACGCCGCGGCAGTGGACGCGCCGGTCGGATCGCACGGCGGGCAGAGCTCATTTACATCACATCCGATCAGTTTCGCCTTCCCGCACACTTCCGTCGCCGCGCGCATCAGGGTCAGGAAATCCACGCCTCCCGGCTCCGGCGTCCCCGTCCCAGGGAATACTGACGGATCCATCACATCCAGATCTACCGTGAAGTATACCGGCGCGTCTCCGATGACTTCCAGCGCCTCCGAAAGTCCGTCCAGAAGAAACGGATGGAAGTCCGTATGTCCGCTCTTCGCCCAGTCAAACTCCTGCTTTTCTCCGGATCTTATCCCGAACTGATGGATCCTTCCGTCTCCTAACAGCTCCCAGCACCTGCGCATCACGCACGCATGGGACAGCTCCACCCCGAGATAATCCGTCCTGAGATCCGTGTGGGCGTCAAAATGGATGATGTGAAGCCCCGGATGCCGCTTCACCGCCGCACGGACGGCTCCGAGCGTCACAAGATGCTCCCCTCCGATCATAAACGGCACCTTCCCGTCGTCCATGATCTGCGCCGCCGTCTCCTCGATCTGTGCCAGCACAGCCCCGGAATCTCCGATCGCCGTCTCGAGGTCGCCGCAGTCATACACCGTTCCCTCCGCCAGCTCCCTGTCCTGATAAGGACTGTATAACTCAAGCCCGTAGGAATCATTGCGGATCGCCTGGCCGGCGAACCGGGTTCCCGGCCGGAACGACGTCGTAGAGTCAAAGGGCGCCCCGTACAGGACGATACGCGCCTCCTCATATTCCGCGTCACAGCCGATATAATTTACAACATTTTTCCACATTTTCTTATCTGCCATCTTTCTTTTCCACATCCTCCAGAAGTTCTTCCACATAGACCGGCAGCGCGAACACGCCGGCGTGGAGCCGCGGCTCATAATATTTCGTATGGATCCCCTTCAGCTTCCACCCTACTTTATCCAGGTCGTTCAGTGGATGATATTTCTTCGAGGCAAAACCGAACAGCCAGTGTCCCGACGGATAGGACGGGATGTGCGCCTGGTAGACCCTGCAGATCGGAAACGTCTCCAGGATCCGCCTGTGCATCCGCTGACACTGGAATGCCTCCTCCGTATAAAACGGGCTCTCGTTCTGATTGATCATAATGCCGTCCTCGTGAAGGGCATTGTAGCAGTTCCCATAGAACTCTTTCGTGAAAAGCCCCTCGCCCGCGCCAAACGGATTCGGGGAATCTATGATAATAAGGTCATAGGCGTCTCCCTTAGAGCGGATAAACCGCAGTCCGTCCTCGTGATAAATATTCACCCGGCTGTCCGTCAGGCTGTTGGCAATCTCCGGAATATATTTCCTGCACACTTCTACCAGGAGGGGATCCGGCTCCACCACATCGATCAACTCGACCGTGTCATACTTGATCAGTTCGCGGACCACGCCGCCGTCGCCTCCGCCCACGACCAGCACCTCCTTCACATCCGGATGCACAGCCATCGGCACATGTGTGATCATCTCATGATAGATGAACTCATCCCTCTCTGTGAGCATCAGATCTCCGTCCACCACAAGGATCTTCCCGAAGTCCTTCGACTCCAGCACGTCGATCCTCTGCACCTCGCTCTGTGAACTGAAAAGCTGCTCTTCAATACGGATGGACAGCTTCACGCCGTCCGTATGAATATCGGAAAACCACATCTCCATCTTCTCTCACCTCTTTATCTGATATCTGCCCTTTGATCGGTCCTTTTCTCCCGCACGCGGCTGTCATCCTCTCTCCGTAAGCACATTCAGCCGCTCGATCCGCTCATCCTCCGGACCCGTCATGGAGCATCCCTTTTCTTTTGCATAGACGATATAGTTTATGATCTCGTCTGTGATCTCCTCGCCCGGCGCCAGCACCGGGATCCCCGGAGGATAACACATGACGAACTCACTGCAGATTCTTCCTCTCGTCTCCTCCAGCGGAAGCTGCTCCTTCTCTGCATAGAAGGAATCCTGCGGAGTCATGACCACCTTCGGTGAAATATACTCCTGGGACAGCATTCCCGTCCTGTCCTTCTTATATCTCCTCTTCAGATCCGCCAGCGCAGTCACCAGGCGCTCCACCTCGCGGATCCTGTCGCCTATGGACAGGTAGGCAAGAATATTGCCCAGATCGCCGAACTCAATCTGAATGTCGTACTCATCTCTCAGTATATCGTACACCTCGATCCCTGCAAGACCGATATCAAGTGTATGGATGGACAGCTTCGTCGGGTCAAAATCATAGATGCTGTCCCCGTTTATCATCTCTCTGCCGAACGCATAGTAGTCGCCGATCCGGTTGATCTCCTCCCTCGCATAGTCCGCCAGCGCGGTCACTGCCCGGAAGGACTCTTCTCCCCGCAGCGCCAGGTTTCTCCTGGAGATGTCAAGGCTTGACAGCAGCAGATAGGAGCCGCTTGTCGTCTGCGTCAGATTGATAATCTGCCGTATATGTCCCGGATTCACGCCCTTTCCGGTCAGGAGAAAGGAGCTCTGCGTCAGGCTCCCGCCGGACTTGTGCATGCTCACCGACGCGATGTCCGCTCCTGCCGCCATGGCAGATACCGGCAGGTTCTTCCCGAAGTAAAAATGCGTCCCATGGGCCTCGTCTGCCAGCACGAGCATTCCCTTCTCATGAGCCGCCTTCACGATCGCTTTCAGATCAGAACAGATGCCGTAATACGTCGGATTGTTGACCAGGACAGCCACTGCGTCCGGGTTCTTCTCGATCGCGTCCAGCACGTCCTGCCGCCTCATGCCCAGGGAGATCCCCAGCCTCTGATCCACGTCAGGATTGACATACACCGGCTTCGCCCCGCACAGCACCATGGCGTTTATGGCGCTCCGGTGGACATTTCTCGGCAGGATGATCTTATCGTTCTTTTTACAGCAGGACAGGATCATGGACTGGACCGCCGATGTAGTTCCTCCCACCATGAGAAAGGCATGATCCGCGCCGAACGCCTCCGCCGCCAGCTCCTCCGCCTCCTTGATCACAGAGATCGGATGGCACAGATTGTCCAGAGGCTTCATGGAATTGACGTCGATACTGACGCACCTCTCCCCCAGGAGCTGAACAAGCTCCGGATTGCCCCTTCCATGCTTATGTCCCGGAACGTCGAAGGGGACGACCCTGTTTCTCCTGAAACGTTCCAGCGCCTCGTAGATCGGCGCCCTTGACTGAGATAATTTTTCCATTCCAAAACCTCCAAAAAAACACAGGTACTAGGTGCATGCGCGCCCGTCCTGTGTTTCTGTCACATATATCTTATCCTGTTGAAATCTTCTCTGATCTTCGTTCTACAGTTAAAACAGATATTGGGGTTAGAGTCTATATAGCAAATATTTTTACTTTTACTACTCTTATTGACCGTTTCACAAGTTGCGTATGCGTACCATGCACACCGGTTATAAAGTAACCAACTTATAAAATTAGAGTTTCTCACTCAATCAATAATGCAGCTTGCCGCCGCGTAAAATATTTGCATGGAGAACTTTCCATATACCTGTTTCCATACATTGGGTATGGTAACATAAAAAATTATATTTTACAAGATTTTTTGTATAAAAGGTTACCACGCCAGGATCTCTCCCGTTATCACCTCATCCTTCTCTTCCGACCGGTCAAACAGGACTGCCTTTCCGTGTCCCAGGCAGTTCTCCCAGCTCAGGATATCCGTTGGCGTCATCACCTCCTGGTGGCAGAGGAACAGGATATACTCCTTCCCGCCCTGCGTGATCCTGAGTCCTTCCGCCTTCTGCGGATCAAGGAAATCCTGTGAGGTCTGTGAGTAAAGCCGGATCTGCTCAGCCTTGACCGGAGCCGTGTTCCCTTTCTCCCCGCCGTTGATCACAGTGATCCTTCCGCAGCTCTCCGCCCCCTGGAATCTTCCTGTATAGGTCTGATTCGGGTGCTTTTCATTATAGAAGCTGGACTGCTCCGTATCCTCTATCCTGCCTTCTTCCTCTGCCCCGAGGAACTGAATATATGCCTCCATCTCATCTCCGGCAAAACGGATCATACCGTTCTCCTGCAGTTCTGCCCTGCCGTGCCCGCTGAAATGAAGGAGACTGTCATAGGTGTGCTCCCAGTGCGCGTGGAACCGGTCCACAATGATATAGATGTCCGGCTTGATCCACACGATCTTCCGGTTCACGATCACGTCGCGGACCCAGAATCCGAAATGCGTCCCTTCCACAAACGCCGCCTTTTTCCCGTCGAAGAACTGCTGCTTCACACAGGTGCATAAGTTCCTGTAGGTCCAGGAATCCGTACACTCCGAGAAACCTCTCCCATCCACAAGAGTGACGTTGTGCGCCGCCGCCTCCTTCAGACGATATCTCTCATCGCAGTCCACATACGTATAGCGGCCGGAGTCCACCAGCACGTCCTCCCCGCGGATCACAAGATCCACATGGAGCTTATCCGCGTGACCGTGCCCGCCGCCTGTATGCCCGCAGTGGAAATGAAGGAGACTGTCCTTCTCCGACCAGCCGCTGCGGAGATAGTAGTTGCCGCCGAAGGCAAGCTCAGCAGAGACAAAATCCGGCTCCTGCGCCTTAAGTTCTTCATACTCAAGGCATGCCGTCCAGCCGAACTTCCAGGCGTTGTCATAATCAAGCC
>CALWQS010000071.1 GCA_944383745.1 uncultured Mediterraneibacter sp.
TCCATTGTCGTCTCTTTCAGATCCAGGCCGAGCTCTTCGGAGATCACCTGTCCGCCTGTCAGGATAGCGATATCCTGAAGCATCTCTTTTCTCCTGTCGCCGTATCCCGGCGCCTTAACTGCGACAACGTTGAATGTTCCGCGCAGTTTGTTGACGATCAGAGTTGTCAGAGCCTCTCCCTCGACGTCCTCAGCAATGATCATCAGTCTTGCACCGGACTGTACGATCTGCTCAAGAAGCGGAAGGATATCCTGGATATTGGAGATCTTCTTGTCTGTGATCAGGATATACGGATCCTCCAGCACTGCTTCCATCTTCTCCATGTCTGTAGCCATATATGCGGAAATATATCCGCGGTCAAACTGCATACCTTCTACAAGGTCCAGTTCCGTCTGCATTGTCTTGGATTCCTCGATCGTGATAACGCCGTCGTTGGAAACCTTCTCCATCGCGTCAGCCACCATCTCTCCTACAGCCTCGTCTCCGGAAGAAACCGCTGCCACTCTTGCGATCTGCTCTTTTCCGTTTACCTTGCTGCTCATAGCCTGGATTGCCTCTACAGCCTTGTCAGTTGCCTTCTTCATACCTTTTCTCAGGACGATCGGGTTAGCGCCTGCTTCCAGGTTCTTCATTCCCTCATGCACCATTGCCTGAGCCAGGACTGTAGCAGTCGTAGTACCGTCTCCCGCAACGTCATTTGTCTTGGAAGCGACCTCTCTGATCAGCTGTGCTCCCATGTTCTCGAATCCATCCTCGAGCTCGATCTCTTTTGCGATCGTGACGCCGTCGTTTGTAATCAGCGGCGCGCCGAATGATTTATCAAGAACTACGTTTCTTCCTTTCGGTCCGAGTGTTACCTTTACTGTGTCTGCCAGCTTGTTTACACCTTTCTCCAGTGCTGCTCTGGCTTCCGTTCCATATTTGATTTCCTTTGCCATTTTTAAGCATCTCCTTAATCTGTTAATCTCACTCTGTTGCTGCTGCGTCCGAGAGTTACTCCTCTACGACCGCGAGGATATCGTTCTGCTTTACAATGATATATTCTTCTCCGTCAAGCTCTACCTCTGTTCCGGCATACTTGGAATAAATCACCTTATCGCCTGCCTTCACCTGCATAACTACTTCTTTTCCATCTATATTACCGCCAGGTCCGACTGCAATCACTTCCGCTTCCTGCGGCTTCTCTTTTGCCTGTCCCGGTAAAACGATACCGGACTTTGTCGTCTCTTCTGCTTCTAACTGTTTTAAAACAATCTTGTCACCTAAAGGTACTAACTTCATTGTAATTCCTCCTTATTTTCATTTATTAGCACTCATTTCTGTTGAGTGCTAACCTCATGAATATAAAATAGCACTCTGCCGACTATTTGTCAACAGAGTTTAATCTTTTTTTATAAATACGGATGGGCGCAGTTCGCAGCGCGCCGTGCCGCCGCGCAGGCAGGCGGCCGGAAGGCTGCTCCTTCTACAGGCTGCTCATCCGCCTTCCCTCGTATACATTGTAAAAACCGTTCTCTATCCTGAACTTCAGAAGATTCTTGTCCTCAGACCGGTATCTCTCCTTCACGACTCCCGTACAGTAGAGAAGCTCTGATTTTGTAGAAATATAGCATCTGTATTTTGCATCCAGCAGAATCGCGCCCAGATCATCCTCCCTGAGTTCCAGATAAATATAATCTTCTTCAAGATCATATTTATGCACCGTGCACTTCCTGTTAGAATCATCAAATATTCCGTCCGCCGAGATTATCTTCTCCATCTGCAGATCAACCGGGTTTCCTTCATACATGGCTGTCTCCTCCATACTCATCTGTAAATTATTCTCCCCGCGCGGCTGTGCTTCTCCGCACCCGCTCTGCCTCTCTCCGTCCGCAGAGTTCGGTACTTCCGCGCCTGTCCGGCGCCGCCCGCATGGTTCCCCGCGCTGAGGCGGGTCAGATAAGGGGCATCAGACTCCTGACACCCCTCTTTTCCCGCTGTACGCTGTTATTTACATGCGCTCCTTCTTTATCTTTTCAAGCTCTGTAAATACATAGTCGTTCAGCACCTTGATATAAGTTCCTTTCATGCCGGAGGAGCGCGACTCGATCACCCCGGCGCTCTCGAATTTGCGCAGCGCGTTTACGATAACCGAGCGGGTGATCCCGACTCTGTCCGCCACCTTGCTGGCAACAAGAATCCCTTCCGTGCCTTCCAGCTCGTCAAAAATATGTATGATCGCTTCCAGCTCCGAAAAGGACAGCGTACTGATCGCAGACTGCACAATGTGCTCCTTCCTCGTCTCCTCGGCATTCTCTTCATTTACTGAGCGGAGCATTTCAAGCCCTACCACCGCGGTGCCGTACTCACTGAGGATAATGTCGTCGATCGAATACGTAGAATCCTGCTTGTAGATAAACAGGGTTCCCAGGCGCTCTCCCGCTATATCGATGGGAGTGACGATCGCCTGGCATCCTTCAACCGCTTCCGGGGTAAAGCCGAGCGTCTCCAGATTGACATTTTCTTTTGTGGAGAGAATGCTGAGAAGCCTTTCATTCAGCATAGGATCAATATGAGCCCCCACAGACTCTGTAATCAGTTCATTGATCTCTCTCACACGGCTGCTCTTGCTCACTCCTAAGATCTTTCCTTTACGGCTGACCACCAGCACATTCGAATCCAGGATCTCCGTGAGCACAGCACAGATGTCGTTGAACACGACCTTGCTTGAGTTGTTGTTGTGAAGCAGCTTATTAATTTTTCTGGTTTTGTCCAATAGTTGTACGCTCATTATTTCCTCCGCATTTTCTTCCAAATAGTGTCAGTAATTGTGTACACAAAAACACAATAACAAGATAGACAAACTTATGTTATCATACAATTCAGGAAATATCAATCTAATTTCTAATTGTTTTTCTCCTTCAGCGTTTCAACATATCCGCACTGCTCATTCGCGCATACAAGCTTGCTTCCTTTTTCCACCATATACCCGCCGCATTCCGGGCATTTCTTCTCCGACGGTCTCTGCCATGACATAAATTCACATTCCGGATTATTCTCGCAGCCGTAGTATTTTCTGCCTTTTTTCGTCTTCCGTATGACCACGTCCTTTCCGCACAGAGGACACTTCACCCCGATCTTCTCGAGATACGGCTTTGTGTTCCTGCACTCCGGGAATCCCGGACAGGCAAGAAATTTTCCGTGCGGACCGTACTTGACCACCATGTTCCGCCCGCATTCCTCGCAGACTACGTCCGTCACTTCATCCTCTATCTTGACGGTCTCAAGCTCTTCTTCCGCTTTCTTCACCGCCGCTTCCAGATCCGGGTAGAAGTTCCGGATGACTTCCTTCCACGGGACCTTGCCCTCCTCTACCATATCGAGAAGGCCTTCCATATTCGCTGTAAAGTTTACATCCACGATACTCGGGAAAGACTGTTTCATCATGTTGTTGACAACCTCTCCGATCTCTGTGATATACAGGTTCTTCGCCTCTTTCGTCACATATCTCCTTCCGAGAATGATCGATATCGTGGGCGCATAGGTACTTGGGCGGCCGATTCCGAGCTCCTCCAGAGCCTTCACGAGCGTTGCTTCTGTATAGTGTGCCGGCGGCTGTGTAAAATGCTGCTTCGGATCAAATTCCTTTCTCGTCAGCACAGAGTCCATAGACAGATTTCCTACGAGGACATTGCTCTCTTCCTTCACCTCATCCGCCTCTGTATAGACTGACCGGAAGCCGTCGAACGCCATCTTTGCCGTAGACACGGTAAAGATATAATCCCCTGCACCGATCTTCACCGCCGTCGTCTCATAGCGCGCCGGCTGCATGCGGCTCGCGGCAAACCGCTTCCAGATCAGCTGATACAGCCTGAACTGGTCCCGCGTCAGCGAATCCTTGAGGGCGGCCGGAGTCCTAGCGATATCTGTAGGACGGATGGCCTCGTGTGCGTCCTGGATCTTCTTGCCGCTGCTCTTCACCTCAGCCGGCTCTGCCGCATATTCCGCCCCATAGACAGATGAAATGTACTCTCTCGCAGACGCGTCTGCCTCCTCGGAAATCCTTGTGGAATCTGTACGCAGGTATGTGATGACACCGACCGTTCCGTTTCCTTTGATGTCGATTCCCTCGTAGAGCTGCTGAGCGATACGCATTGTTTTCTGCGTCCCGAAATTCAGCGCCTTAGCCGCCTCCTGCTGGAGGGTGCTTGTCGTAAACGGAAGCGGCGCCTTGCGGATCCGCTCGCCCTTCTTGATATCAGTGATCCGAAACGCCTCATTTTCCACAACCTTCAGGATCTCTTCCAGTTCTTCCCTGGACCGGATCGTCATCTTCTTTTTGTCTGTCCCATAGAACTTTGCCGTGAGCGGACGCTTCTCGCCCTCAATATCCAGGACCGCATCCAGCGTCCAATACTCTTCCGGAATAAATGCGTTGATCTCATCCTCTCTGTCCGCGATAAGCCTGAGCGCGACCGACTGCACTCTTCCGGCGCTCAGCCCGCGCTTCACCTTTGCCCACAGAAGGGGGCTGATCATATATCCCACCATGCGGTCCAGCACCCTTCTCGCCTGCTGGGCATCGACAAGATCCATGTCGATATCCCTCGGCGCCTTTAAAGATGCCTTCACCGCATTCTTTGTGATCTCGTTAAACGTGATACGGCGCATTTTCTTTTCATCCAGTTTCAATGCCGCCGCAAGATGCCAGGAGATCGCCTCTCCCTCGCGGTCGGGGTCGGTGGCAAGATATACCCTGTCAGACTTTTTGACCTCTTTTCTCAGGCCTGCCAGAATATCTCCTTTGCCTCGGATCGTGATGTACTTCGGCTCATAGTCATGCTCGATATCAATTCCGAGCTGGCTCTTGGGCAGATCCCGCACATGTCCCTGGGAGGCCGCAACCGTATAATTGCTCCCAAGAAATTTTTTGATCGTCTTCACCTTCGCAGGTGACTCCACTATAACAAGATAATGTGCCATAAAACCAGGTTCCTCCGTCCGGCAGCAATGCTGCCTTCTATTTCATTCTGATATAAAAATTTTTCGATATTTCTTTGATCGAGCCCTGCAGCTCCAGCGTGATCAGCGCGTTCATCAGCTCTCTCACGCCCAGTTTTGTCTCCTGTGCAAGGCTGTCTATATTCTTCGGATACAAACCGAGACAACTATACACCAAATTTTCCGGAGTTTCAAGCACTTTTTCATTTTTGCCGCTCTTTTGTACCTGCCGCGCACAGGGCAGATTCCACTCTTCCAGCAGCGCCTCCGGACTGATCAGGATCCCCGCTCCCTGCTGGATCAGGCGGTTGCACCCTCTGCTCAGCTCGCTGTTCACAGGTCCCGGCAGGGCATAGACATCCCTCCCCTGTTCCAGAGCCATGTCTGCTGTGATAAGCGAGCCGCTGCGCTCCCTCGCCTCTATCACAAGGACCGCGTCGGCAAGTCCGCTGATGATCCTGTTGCGCGGAGGGAAGTTCTGAGGGACCGGAGGTGTTCCCGGAGGATACTCCGAGAGAATGCCTCCGCCCTGCTCAAGAATATCCGTGTAGAGCCCGATATGCTCTTTCGGGTAGCAGACGTCCGCTCCGGATCCGAGCACGGCAAACGTTCTCCCGCCTCCCATCAGCGCTCCCCTCTGTCCCATGCCGTCGATCCCGCGGGCAAGCCCGCTGATGATCTCCACGCCGTTCTCCGCCAGCCTTCCCGCAAATTCGACAGCATATTTTTCTCCGTACGGAGTACATCGCCGCGCGCCTACGACAGCGGCTTTCTTCGCCTCCTTGTCAGGAAGCCTTCCCTTCACATAGACCGCAAACGGAAAATCTGCTGTCTCGCGCAGCCTCTCCGGATAATCCGGGGCAAAATACGGGACAAACCGGATCCCTTTGTCAGAGGCGCTCAGATAGGCCTCCTCCAGCCCCTGCTCTTTCTGTGCCTGCCTAATTGTATTTTTCTCCCGGTCTGTTAAGAACCCGATCTGTGAAATTTCTGTTTCTTCTATATAATAGACTGCCTTCCCAGACTTCATGTACTGTCTGAGCAGGTATTTTTTTCTTGCCGGGATGCGCAGGCCTGCAAGCCAAAATTCATATTCCATATCCGGAGCTGTCCGCTCATCTGCAGATTTCTTCTTTTCTTCTCTCAGCATACGCTCTGCCTCCCCCAGTATTTTCTGTCCACGGTCCTGTATCCGATCGCCTCTCGCAAATGCCTTTCCATTATCTCTTCCTCTCCGTCAAGATCCGCTATCGTCCTCGCCACCTTGATGATCCTGTGATATGCCCGTGCGCTCAGTCCCAGGACCGAAAACGCAGTCTGCATCAGCTTCTGTCCTCCCCGGCCAAGCCCGCACCAGCTCTTAAGCATCTCACCGGAAAGCATGGCGTTCACGCGGATCGACGTACCCCTGTATCTCTCTGCCTGAATCTGCCGCGCCCGCGTCACCCGTTCGCGGATCTCCGCGGAGCTCTCTTCTTTTTCCGTTTTCGTCAGGGCTTCGTAGCTCACTCTCGGCGCCTCGGCGCAGAGATCGATCCGCTCGAGGAAGGGCTGGCTGATCCGGCTGACATATGCCTGGATCTGCGCCGGCGTGCAGGTGCATCTCTCCAGATCAGGATAGCAGCCGCAGGGGCATGGATTCATTGCCGCAACCAGCATAAAATCCGCCGGGAAGCTGTAGTTCCCGCTGGTCCGCGATATCTGGATGCTCCTCCTCTCGAGCGGCTGGCGCAGCACTTCCAGGACGCCCTTCCTGAACTCTGCCAGCTCATCCAGGAACAGGACGCCTCCGTGTGCCAGACTGATCTCTCCCGGCTTCGGGATCATGCCTCCGCCGATCAGCGCAGCCTTCGTCGCCGTGTGATGTACGCTTCGAAAGGGACGCCTGACAATGAGGGGCTCCTCTGCGTCAAGAAGTCCCATGACGCTGTAAATCTTGGTAATCTCCATGCTCTCTTCTCTCTCGAGGGGCGGCAGGATCCCGGCAATGCACTTTGCCGTCATGGTTTTTCCGCCGCCGGGCGGTCCGATGAGAAGAAGGTTGTGCCCTCCGGCGACAGCGATCTCCGCCGCCCTGCGCACATTCTTCTGTCCTCTTAACTCTGCGAAGTCTTCCTCCGGCGGCAGTTCCGCTGGCGTCTCACCCTTCCTTCCGGGGCGGAACCCCGCCTCTTTCTTTCCATTCAGGACGGCGACTGTATCCCGCAGGTTCTCCACGCCGACAACTTCTATCCCTTCCACGAGCGCTCCTTCTGCGGCGTTCTCCGCAGGCACAATGCACCGCCTGACCCCTCCGCGCTTTGCCTCCGCCACAATGGGCAGGATGCCTGGCACTTTTCTCACACGTCCGTCAAGACCGAGCTCCCCGATAATCAGACATTTTTCAAGTCCGTTCGGGTTGATCCGTCCAAGGGAGACAAGGATCGCCGCCGCAATGGGCAGGTCAAACGACGCCCCTCTCTTTCTCATTGTTGCCGGAGAAAGATTGATCACCGTACGCTTTGCCGGGAAATCAAACCCCGAGTTCCTGATTGCCGTGCGCACACGTTCTCCCGCTTCCTTCACCTCGGACGACAGGTATCCCACCATATGGAAAACCGGAAGCCCGCTGCTCACATCCGCCTCGACATGGACAGACTCTACTCTGAGCCCTTCCACCGCAGCAGATAATACTGTGCTGAAACTCATTCGAACACTCCTTTCCTTAAGTTTCCTATTCCAAAACACAACATAAAATAAAGGGTTTTCAAGCATACTTCGACATACCTGCCGGGTTCCTCTGTCCCTCTCAGATAAACAGCAGCTGAAAAATTCGGCTGAAACAGCCTGAAATGATTGCCGGGAAAGATTCTCCCGGGAATGTAAGATTATAATAGAACACCCGGATACTCCTGTCAACAGTTTCCCTTGGAAAAGCACAATTCCGGGCTTTTTTTCATAAACTATATCAAATGCGCTAAGAGGTGCCGTCTTGAAATCATTTCCCAGCCCGCTCACTCCTTCGGAAGAGAAGTATTACATCCAGAAATACACTGAGGGAGACCTCGAAGCCAAGCATATTCTCATCGAGCGGAATCTCAGGCTCGTGGCACATGTCGTCAAAAAATATCAGAATCTCGAAGAAGACACGGAAGACCTCATCTCGATCGGAACGATCGGGCTGATCAAAGCGGTCGTCACTTTCAACCCGGATAAGGGGAACAGGCTTGCCGCGTATGCGTCTCGGTGCGTGGAAAACGAAGTCCTCATGTATCTCCGATCCAGGAAGAAAAACGGAAAGGAGATTTCCCTCTATGAACCGATCGGCACAGACCGGGAGGGAAACGAGATCAAGCTGTATGACATCATAGAAACCGACGAGGCAGATATTCCCGAAAAGATCTACCTGAAGGAAAATATCCAGAAACTGTATGAGAAAGTGGAGAGCGAGCTCTCTCCGAGAGAAAAGCTTGTATTAAAGATGCGCTATGGACTTTATAACGGAGAACAATATACCCAGCGGGAAATCGCCAGACAGATCGGCATCTCCCGCTCTTATGTTTCCAGGATAGAAAAAAGCGCAGTCGAAAAACTGCGCGCTTTTTTCACATAATATTTTCATTCGCGGGGTCCTCATAATACTCCAGAGGTTTCTCCCTGCTCAGAACTCTGAACAGCGAAACCGGGAAGCTCTTTATCCCCGCGTTATACTGTGAGGCATATCCGTTGTACGCCATCTTTGCGTTCGCCAGCTCCTCGTACTCCTTAACGATCTGAGAGAACAGGCGCATCACAGTTTCATCGGACCTGAGTGCCGGATAAGCGCTCAGGCTCGCCTTCACCTCGCCAAGAGATTTCAGATGACGGTACTTTTTCGCCTCATTTTTACTTACCTTGAGATAAACCTCTTTCTCATGCTCCATCTGCTTTTCCACGACCGGGTCAAGCTGAAGCAGAATATTTTCGATCCTGCTGCTGATTACCTTGATGTTGCTCTTCATCGCCACAGCCTGTTCGCGTATCTTGTGAAGACCGTTATTCTCAACGCTGACGCCGCCAGCGAGAGCGATCACAATGCTGAGGACATACCCGACAGTGAACACCCAGGAAGAGGCTTCCTCCGCTTCCGGTTCAAACATAAGACTGATCACACCGGCAAAGACTGCTCCCATAAAAAAGATGACGATAAGATACAAAAACAGCTTCACGATAAATGGAATTTTCTGCAGCCACATAAATATCCCCCCTTGGCATTTTTTTCATTATATCATACTCTGCAGTATTATAGGGAATTTTCTTCACTGCCGCGGTGTGTCCGCACCATTCTCCGCGCGCCTTAAAATATCGTACTTCTCCGGGCACTCGCTGAGCTGAACATAAAGCACCTGCTTCGAGTGGGGCGCGCTCTCCTGCTCTTCCCCGTCTTCATTTACGATCCTTTCGACCGTCACTTCTACGTTTCTTCCGTCCGGTTTCATGATCTCGATCGTCTCGCCGACAGAAAACTTGTTCCTCTGCTCGATCCTGCACAGCCCGTCTTCCGTCCCGCCGACGATTCCAAGATAAGTATAGTCCTTCACATAAGTGTTGCTGTCATAGATCTGCGCCTCATCGTCCGGCTTTCCGAAAAAGAATCCGGTCGTGAACTTTCGATAAGTACAGTTGGAAATCTGATCCAGATACCAAGGCATATTCTGCCGGTAAAGCTCCGGATCCTTCTGATAATCATCGATCGCTTTTCTGTAGGTCCGCGCCACTGTTGCGACATAGAGCGCCGTCTTCATCCTCCCCTCGATCTTCAGGCTGTCGATGCCCGCGTCAATCAGCTCGGGAATATGCTCGATCATGCACAGATCCTTTGAGTTGAAAATATAAGTGCCTCTCTCATTCTCATAGACCGGCATGTACTCGCCCGGTCTCGTCTCTTCCACCACAGCATACTTCCATCGGCACGGATGGGTGCAGGCGCCCCGGTTGGCGTCACGGCCCGTGAAATAATTGCTCAGAAGGCACCGTCCGGAATAGGAAATGCACATTGCCCCGTGGATAAATGTCTCGATCTCCAGTTCTTCCGGGATATTCGCGCGGAGTTCCTTCAGTTCCTTCATCGAGAGCTCACGCGCTGATACGACCCTGCTCGCCCCCTGGCGGTACCAGAAGTTATAGGTGCCGTAGTTCGTATTGTTCGCCTGTGTGCTGATATGCCGGTCGATCTCCGGACATACCTCCTTCGCGATATCGAACACACCGGGGTCCGCTATGATCAGCGCATCCGGTCCCAGCCCTTTCAGCTCTTCAAAATACTTCCTCACCTCCGGAAGATCACTGTTGTGCGCCAGGATATTCGCCGTCACATATACCTTTACGCCATGCTCATGGGCGAACTCGATTCCCTCCCGCATCTCTTCCATAGAAAAATTCTTTGCCTTGGCGCGGAGCCCGAACGACTCACCGCCAATGTATACTGCATCCGCCCCGAAGATCACCGCCGTCTTCAGCACTTCCAGGCTGCTCGCCGGTATCAGTAATTCAGGATGTCTTCTCATCATTCATTTCCTTTCTAAAACTCATTTGCGGCCCCGGAGCCGTCCGCTCAGGGCCAAAACCCGCGCAGACAAAAATCACGACTCCGCTTCCTGCGCTGCCCCGCGCTTCACGCTCACCGCCGCCCCGTCCCCCAGAGGAATGATCGAGGTGGTCAGCTCTTCTCTGTGCTTCAATTCATAGAGATATTCCCGCATGCGCGCATGGATCGTCCGGTTCCGCCGCTCTACCGCAAAACGCGACTCGATCACATCTCCGCCCTGCATCACATTGTCAGACACTAGGCATCCGCCTTCCGCAAGCAGCCGCAGGACATCCGGCAGGTAGTGGATATACTGTCCCTTTGCAGCATCCATGAAGACAAAATCATAAGTCCCTTCCAAATCTTTGAGTACCTCTGCCGCATCCCCCTCGATCAGGGTGATCTGCCGCTCTCTCCCCGCCCTGCGGAAATTCTTCCGGGCAATGGCGATCCTCTTTTCATAATTCTCGATCGTCGTAATCCGGCACCCGGCCGGAGCATATTCACTCATCAATAACGCAGAGAAACCTACGGCAGTCCCGACTTCCAGAATGCGCATAGGTTTTTGCATCAAAAGAAGCACCTTGAGGAAGCTCTGCATCTCCCGCCGGATGATCGGCACTCCGTCTGCAAGAGCCTCCTGCTCGATCGCTTCCAGTATTTCACTGTTCTCTGTGTCTAAAGAATTGATGAATGTAACAATACGTTCATCTACTATCATCTGTTACACATCCACATCCATTATGATCGGAATCACCATAGGTTTCCTCTTGGTCTTCTTCCAAATATAGTCATTCATCGCATCGCGGATCACAAGCTTGATCCTGTTCCAGTCAGTATGGCGTCCGGACAGGCACTTGTCAAGCGCATCCGAAACCGCTTTTCTGGCGTCGCCCATCAGCTGCTCGGATTCTCTCACATAGACGAATCCTCTGGATACAATATCCGGTCCGGCGAGAAGCCGGTTCGTCCTTCTCTCCAGCGTCAGGACTACAATGATGATACCGTCCTCTGCAAGGTGCTGCCTGTCGCGGAGCACGATATTGCCCACATCGCCGACTCCCAGGCCGTCTACAAGAATTGCCCCCGTGTGCACCTTGTCCGCCACTCTGCAGGATTCTGAATCCAGCTCAAGCACATCTCCGGACTGGACGATAAAAATGTTTTCCTTCGGTATTCCCAGTGATCTTGCCACTTCGGCATTCGCCTTGAGATGGCGGTATTCGCCGTGGACCGGGATCGCATATTTCGGCTTTACAAGAGAATAGATCAGTTTCAGCTCTTCCTGGCAGGCATGTCCGGACACATGCGCATCCTGGAAGATGACCTCTGCACCCTTTGCAGACAGCTCATTGATGACGCGGGAAACAGACTTCTCATTTCCCGGGATCGGATTGGAGCTGAAAATGATCGTGTCGTTCGGCTGAATCGTCACTTTGCGGTGTACATCTGCAGCCATACGGGACAGGGCGGCCATGGACTCGCCCTGGCTTCCTGTCGTAATCAGCACCATCTTCTCAGGCGGATAGTTCTTCATCTCATCGATCTCGATCAGCGTATTATCCGGCACGTTCAGATATCCGAGCTCTGACGCAGTCGAGATGATATTCACCATACTGCGTCCCTCCACGACAACCTTTCTTCCATATTTATAAGCCGAATTGATAATCTGCTGCACACGGTCTACATTCGACGCAAATGTAGCGATGATCAGCCGCGTATTCTGGTGCTCCGCGAAAATGTGGTCGAACGTGATTCCAACCGTTCTCTCCGACTGGGTAAATCCCTTCCGCTCTGCATTTGTGCTGTCCGACATCAGGGCGAGAACCCCTTTCCTGCCGATCTCAGCAAAACGCTGCAGGTCGATGGCGTCTCCGAAAACCGGTGTGTAATCCACTTTGAAGTCTCCCGTGTGGACTACAACTCCCGCCGGAGAGTAAATCGCGAGGGCAGATGCATCCTGGATGCTGTGGTTCGTCTTAATAAACTCAATCCGGAATTTGCCCAGGTTGATGGACTGTCCGTGGCGCACGACCTTCC
>CALWQS010000072.1 GCA_944383745.1 uncultured Mediterraneibacter sp.
GGCGGAAACCGCCGGAAATATTGTGGAAACAAGAAGCTGTCGTGAAAACAGCGAACGGGTTAAGAATGTCCCCGTCTGTTGTCTGCTTATTGTACCGGAAAAGGGCAGGAAAGACAATATGGCAGGTTGCACAAAGCGATGCGGCAGGATATAATCGGGTTAGGAATCCTAAGATGTCCGCAGTGACAGAAAAAGCGGAAATGAGTATGACATGGCAGAGAAAAAGGAGTGATTGTTGTGAATGGGATTGGAGGCGCGGTCTTTTTCTTCCTGATTCTTTATATTGTGATTCGGTTTGGGGTGAAACATGGGATTCAGGATGCCAAGAAAGACGATGAGAGAAAAAATTAATATATTCGTTCAACATTGTTTTTTGAGGAGGCAGAAATACTTTTTGAAAGGAAAATAAAGGATGAGGCGTCTATAAATATTTTGGACAAAATCAAATGACAGCGATTATACCGGGTGATATAATGATTCACAAGCAGGTAAGAGGAGGAGAAATAAATGTTAGAAATCGGAACAAAAGCCCCGGCGTTTGAACTGCCGGATCAGAATGGAAAGATGCATACACTGGAGGAATACAAAGGGAAAAAGGTGATCCTGTATTTCTATCCAAAGGACAATACGCCCGGCTGCACGAAGCAGGCATGCGGGTTCGGCGAGCTGTATCCGCAGTTCACAGAGAAGGGAGCCGTCGTGCTGGGAGTGAGCAAAGACAGTGTGGCGTCTCATAAAAAGTTTGAGGAAAAATACGGTCTGCCTTTTACCCTGCTCTCTGATACGGAATTGTCCTGTATTCAGGCGTATGATGTGTGGAAGGAGAAAAACATGTACGGCAGGAAGACCATGGGCGTCGTACGCACCACCTATCTGATCGACGAGGAAGGCGTGATCGTCAAAGCATTTGGCAAAGTCAAGGCGGCGGAGAATCCGGCGCAGATGCTGAAGGAGCTCTCAGAATGACGCAGAAAAGTTCAGGAGAATCCGGCAGTTTGGAAAACAGCGGCGTTTTGGAGAGGCATGGAACTGGAAAAAACTTCAGAACATGTCCTGAGATCGGGCGGAATCGTTCCGGCCTGCGGCTCGGCTATACGACCGGAAGCTGCGCGGCGGCAGCGGCAAAGGCGGCTGCGCAGATGCTTCTCTCAGGGGAGGACGCGGAGCATGTCCGGCTTATGACGCCGAAGGGAATCGAGCTTTATCTCGATGTGGAGCAGATTACAAGAACAGCAGAATATACGGAATGCGCGGTGCGCAAATACAGCGGGGATGACCCGGACGTGACGGACGGGCTCCTCGTTTTTGCGCGGGTGGAAATGGCAGGCTGCGCCGCGCAGGATAAGAGAGCGGACGTATGTATTACCGAGGAAAGGGACTTTCCTGAGGACGGCGCTTTTATCGAGGACGGCGTATTCATTGGGGGCGGCGCCGGCGTCGGCAGGGTGACGAAGCCCGGGCTGGAGCAGAAGATCGGCCAGGCGGCGATCAATAAAGTACCGCGGAGGATGATCAGGGAAGCTGTAAATGAGATGCGGGAAAAGTATGGATGCTGTGAGACACTGAGGGTGACCATTTCCATTCCGGACGGAGAAGAGGCGGCGAAGAAGACATTTAATCCGAGGCTGGGCATTGAGGGCGGCCTTTCGATCCTGGGTACAAGCGGCATTGTGGAGCCAATGAGTGAGAAGGCGCTGACAGATACGATTTATCTGGAGATGAAGATGCTGCGAGACAGCGGATGCCGTTACTGCTATGCGGTCCCGGGAAATTACGGGACGGATTTCCTTAAGGAGACGCTGCAGGCGGAGCCGGAGCTGGCGGTCAAGTGCAGCAACTATGTGGGAGAGACCATCGACGATGCAAAGCTGCTTGGGATGAAGGGAATCCTGCTGATCGGCCATGTGGGAAAGTTTATCAAGCTGGCGGCAGGAGTTATGAACACCCATTCCAGAGTGGCGGACTGCAGGATGGAAGTGTTTGCCGCCCACGCCGCTATGGCGGGAGCAGATCAGGAAACGGCCCGCAGGCTGATGCAGTGCATAAATACTGCGGAAGCGATAGAAATCATAAGAGAACAGGGACTGCTCGGGCGGGTTATGGAGACAGTGACAGAGCGAATCGAGTTCTATCTCAGGCAGAGAGCCGGAGAAGAGCTGCGGATCGGTCTGATCCTGTTCTCGCCGGAGGACGGGATCCTGTGCAGGACCAAAGATGCTGATTTCCTTCTGGAGCAGATTCGGAGGGAAAAGGGAAGTACGGAGGATGGACAAAAACGGAAAGCTGTCAGAAGCAGCACACAGCCAGAAGTTTAGAAGATCCGGGCCGGCAGAGCGCCGGAAAAACAGGAACGACAGAGACAGGAGGAACAGACAAGACATGAGCGGAACATTTACAGGAGCAGGGGTAGGACCGGGAGATCCGGAGCTGATGACATTAAAAGCGGTCCGCGCGGTCCGCGGGTGCAGTGTGATTGCCGTGCCGGTGTCGGACGGGGAACTGGCGGAGCCTTTTTTTATGAAGGCGGAGGAAGCCGGAGAACATGAGGAGTATCTGGAGCGGTGCGTGGCATACCGTATTGCCCGCAGCGCAGTGCCGGAGGCGGAGAAGAAAGACAAGGTATTCCTCCCGATGCCTATGATCAAGGAGAAAGACAGGCTGAAAGCGGTCCATGACAGAGACGCGGATGCAGTGGCAGAGCTTCTGGAAGAGGAAAAGGATGTGGTATTCCTCACTTTGGGAGACCCCACAGTTTATTCTACCTGTATGTATGTACATAAAAGGCTGAAGAAAAAAGGATACCGGACAGAATTGATACCGGGGATCCCTTCCTTCTGTGCGGCGGCGGCGCGGATGGACCTCTCTCTTGTGGAAAACCGGCAGGAGCTTCATGTCCTTCCGGCGTCTTATCAGATTGAAGAAGGGCTGGAACTTCCGGGAACAAAAGTGCTGATGAAGGCGGGGAGAAAGCTGGCGGATGTGAAGCGGCTCCTGGTGGAGAAAGAGCTGGAGACTGAGATGGTGGAGAACTGCGGGATGGAGGATGAAAGGATCTATCGATCCGCAGAAGAAATACCGGAGCAGGCAGGGTATTACTCGCTGCTCATTGTAAAAGAGAAGAAGGGGGAGGAGAGAGCATGATTACATTTGTGGGAGCCGGACCGGGAGCGGAGGATCTGATCACTGTGCGCGGGCAGCGGCTGCTTCAGGCGGCGGATCTCGTGATCTACGCGGGATCTCTTGTGAATCCGGGACTTCTGTCGATGTGCCGGGAAGACTGCGAGATATACAACAGTGCAGAGATGACCCTGGAAGAAGTCATGGATGTGATGAAAAAGGGGCATGAGGCGGGAAAAGAGATCGTCCGCCTGCACACAGGAGACCCCTGCCTGTACGGGGCGATTCGGGAACAGATGGACGAGCTTGACCGCTGCGGCATTCCTTATGAAGTGTGCCCCGGGGTGAGTTCCTTCTGCGGCGCTGCTGCGGCCCTGGAGGCAGAGTACACGCTTCCGGGAATCTCTCAGTCCGTTGTGATCACAAGGATGGCGGGCAGGACGCCGGTTCCGGATAAGGAATCGATCCGAAGCTTCGCGGCGCATCAGGCGACGATGGTCGTTTTCCTGAGCGCCGGAATGCTTGAGCGGCTGTCGGAAGAGCTGATCCTGGGAGGATATCCCGCGGATACCCCTGCGGCGATCGTTTACAAGGCCACCTGGCCGGAAGAAAAGGTGCTGCGGTGCACTGTGGCGGAACTGGCTCAGACTGCCAGGGCAGAGGGAGTCGCCAAGACCGCGCTGATCGTGGTGGGACGGGTGCTGGACGGAGAGTATGAGCGCTCGAGGCTCTACGACCCCTCCTTTACGACGGAGTTCAGAAAAGCATCTGTTCACGCAGGAGAAGCATCCGGCGGGACTGGGGAGAAAAAAGCAGAGGAGCAGGCACAATGAGTAAGATTTACGTGACAGGGCTGGGGCCGGGAGCGGCGGACCAGATGACGAAGAAAGCGGAAAAGGTGCTGGAGCACTGCCCGGTAATTATCGGATATACAGTATACATCGACCTGATCCGGGAGCAGTTCCCGGATAAAATATTTCTGAGCACGCCTATGCGCAGGGAAGCAGAACGATGCCGTATGGCGTTCGAAGAAGCGAAGAAGGGGCAGGACGTGGCAATGGTGTGCAGCGGGGATGCGGGGATCTACGGTATGGCAGGGCTGATCTGTGAGATCGGGAAGGATTACCCGGAGATCGGCATCGAGATCGTGCCCGGCATCACGGCGGCGTCCGGCGGCGCGGCGGTGCTGGGAGCCCCGCTGATGCATGATTTCGCCGTTATCAGTTTGAGCGACCTGCTGACGCCGTGGGAGCTGATCGAGAGACGGCTGGACGCTGCGGCGCAGGCTGATTTTGTCATCTGCCTGTACAATCCGTCCAGCAGAAAACGCGCGGACTATCTGGAGAAAGCGTGCGGGATCATCCTGCGGCACCGGGCGCCGGAGACGGTGTGCGGCATTGTGCGCAACATCGGACGCGAGGGAGAATCTTACGAGATCCTCTCTCTGGAACGGCTGAAGACAACGCAGGTCGATATGTTCACAACGGTCTTCATCGGCAATTCGCAGACGATGGAGTTAAACGGCAGGATGGTGACGCCGAGAGGGTATAGAGATGTGTGAGAAGGAGCAGAGGATCTCTCTTGTGGGGATCGGAATGGGGACAGAAGACGGGGTGACGGTGCGTGTACAGCAGATCATCCGTTCCTGTGACTGCCTGATCGGGGCACAGCGGATGCTGGACTGTGCGCAGCGGATCTGCGCGCAGGCAGTGAAAAATGCAGATACAGGAAAAGTACGGGAAATGCAGAAAACTCCCGGGCAGAAAGCAGTGCTTGTGGAATACAGGCCGGCGGAGATCATTTCTTACATAGAAGGCCATCCTGAGTTCCGGCATATCACAGTGCTCCTTTCCGGCGATACAGGATTTTACAGCGGGGCAAAACGTCTTGCCGCGCAGCTCGCAGAGCAGTTCAGGGACAACGCGCATGGAAATTCACGGAACTGCCGGATCGAGCTGGCGCCGGGGATCTCTTCCGTGGCGTATCTGGCAGCCCGGCTCGGGACATCCTGGGAGGACGCGGCGCTTGTGAGCCTTCATGGGAAGGATGAGGATTTTATACAGACAGTGGACCGGAACAGGAAGACAATACTCCTCCTCGGCGGCGGACAGAGCGGGGAGAAGGTGCTGGGGAGGCTGAAGGAATACGGGATGGATCATGTGACAGTCCATGCCGGCAGCAGGCTATCCTATGAAGATGAGAGGATTGTCTCGGGGAAGCCTTCGGAGCTTTCGGAAAAGGATCTGGCAGGGCTGTGCACTGTCCTGATTGAGAATCCCTTCCCGGAGAGAGGCGCGAGCCCGCATGTGAGAGACGGGGAATTCATCCGGGGCAGGGTACCCATGACGAAGGAAGAGGTGCGGGCAGTCAGCATTGCCCGTCTGCAGCTTACAGAGGATGCAGTAGTATGGGACGTAGGCGCCGGTACAGGTTCGGTATCCGTGGAGGCTGCGCGCTCCGGGGACAGGATCCGTGTCTATGCGGTGGAGAAAAATCCGGAGGCGCTGGAGCTGATCCGTGAGAACCGGAAGAAGTTCCGGGCGGACGGGATCCGCATCGTTCCCGGCGAGGCGCCTGGTGTGCTGGAGACTCTTGAAGCGCCGACGCATGTGTTCATCGGAGGCAGCTCGGGGAATCTGCAGGAGATCCTCTCCTGCGTGCTGGAAAAGAACGAAAATGCGCGCATCGTGGTCAACGCTATTTCACTGGAGACGGTGAAGGAAGTGATGGAAGCGGCGGAGTCCGGGACTTTAAAGTCTCCGGAGATCACACAGCTCACTGTGTCCAGGTCGCGTGAGCTGGGCAGATACCATATGATGACCGGGCAGAATCCGGTCTATATTGTCTCCGCGGGAGGAACGGCGGATGAGAGGGGGGAAGCCTGATGAAGAAGCGCGGAAAGACTCCGGGGCTCCTGCTGGCGGCCCCTGCCAGCGGAAGCGGCAAGACAGCGGCGGCATGCGCCCTGATGGCGGCGTTTCAGGCACAGGGGATGGATGTGAGGGCTTGCAAATGCGGGCCGGATTACATCGACCCGATGTTCCACCGGGAAGTGCTTGGGATCGATTCCAAGAACCTGGATCTCTTCTTCTCAGAGCCGGAAGAACTGGTCCGGGGATATAACAGACACACGGAAGGAGCGGACATTGCTGTCACAGAGGGCGTGATGGGATACTATGACGGCATGGCTCTTGATTCGGAGAGAGCAAGCTCCTACGATGTGGCGCGCACGCTGGGACTGCCGGTCCTGCTGGTGCTGCCCAGCAGAGGAGCGTCACTCTCGCTTGCGGCAGCCGTGAAGGGGATGGCTGAGTTCCGGGAGGACAGCAGGATACGCGGCATCCTTCTGAACCGGGCCTCTGACATGCTCTATCCGCGGCTTAAGGAAATGCTGGAGCGGGAGCTTAAGAGTATGGGACTGGATATTCCGGTGATCGGATATCTGCCGGAGGATCCCTGCTTCCATATGGAGAGCCGCCACCTCGGGCTGGTGACGCCAAAGGAGATGGACGGACTGAGAGCGCAGATGCAGAGAGCAGGGAAGCTGCTGAGCCGGACAGCAGATCTGGATATGATAAGGCAGATCGCGGAGGAAGCGTCCGCCGGAGAAGGCGCTTTCAAGGCAGAGCGGGCAGCGCATCCTGCCGGCGGGAAAGCAGACGGCGCCGAGGGCAGCGGACTGCGCATCGGCATCGCCCGGGACGAGGCATTCTGTTTTTATTATAAAGACAATCTTACCCTGCTGGAGGATATGGGCTGTACCCTCATTCCGTTCAGCCCTCTCAGGGACAGCGCGCTTCCGGAGAGACTGGACGGAATGCTGCTGGGGGGCGGATATCCAGAGCTTCACGGGAGAGAACTGGCGGAAAATACCGGGATGCTCTCGTCAGTGAGAGCGGCGCTGGAGGACGGCATGCCCTGCCTGGCGGAGTGCGGGGGATTTATGTATCTGCATGAGGAAATGGAGGACCGGGAGGGAAACGTCTATAACCTTGCAGGGAAGATACGCGGCAGGACGTTCCCTACAGGAAAACTGGTCCGGTTCGGGTACATACAGATCGAGAACTGCACCGGGCAGGAGGGGTACCTGCGCCCGGGAGAATGTGTCAGAGGCCATGAGTTTCATTATTGGGACAGCACGGACAGCGGCACAGACTGCCTGGCAGTGAAGCCGGACGGACGCAGGAAATGGAAATGCATCCATATGGAAGGGAATCTTTTCGCCGGATATCCGCATCTGTATCTGCCGTCCATGAGGACATTTGCAGAACGGTTCGTCAGCCGGTGCGGAGAATGGAGAGAAAAAAACGCTGAACAGGCAGCAAGGAGAATGAGATGACAGCGGAAGAGAAACTGAGAGAGGAACTGAAAAGTATTATCCAGGCGGACAGGGAAAGCATGGAAAAGGCGAAGGAGCGGTGGAAATCAGTGGGAAAGCCCCTCTTCAGCCTTGGAAAACTGGAGGACGCGGTCATTAAGATCGCGGGGATCAAGGGAAAGCCAGCGTACAGCCTTGACAAGAAGGGGCTTGTCATCATGTGCGCCGACAACGGCGTGGTGGCTGAGGGCGTCACACAGACCGGGCAGGAGGTCACGGCGATCGTGGCGGAGAACTTTACGAAGAAGGAGACAAGCGTCTGCCTTATGGCGGAAGTGGCGGGGGCGGAGCTGTTTCCTGTGGACATCGGGATGGCAACAGACGTGCCGGGAGTCACCAGGCCGGAATATAAGGTGGCGTACGGGACAGAAAACATGAGGAAAGGACCCGCTATGACAAGGGAGCAGGCGGCGCAGGCAGTCTTAAACGGAGTAGAGATTGTCAGGAAGCTCGCCGGACAGAACTATGATATCCTCGCCACAGGGGAGATGGGGATCGGAAATACGACTACAAGCAGCGCGGTCGTCTCAGTCCTGCTTGACAGGGATGCGGAGGAAGTGACCGGGCGCGGGGCAGGCCTGAGCAGCGAAGGGCTGCGCCGCAAGGTTGAGGTTATCCGGGATTCTGTAAAACTGAATCAGCCGGACAGAGAGGATGTGCTGGACGTCCTTTCCAAGGTGGGCGGACTGGATATCGCGGGACTGGCGGGAGTATTCCTCGGAGGCGCAGTCTGCCATATCCCCGTCCTGATCGATGGATTTATCTCCTCGGCGGCGGCGCTGTGCGCGGTGCGCATGGCTCCGGCGTGTGCGGATTATATGCTGGCGTCCCACAGATCCGGCGAGACGGCGGGAGGTTTGGTGCTGGATGCGTTGGGACTCTCCCCCTTCCTTGACTGCAATATGTCCCTCGGCGAGGGGAGCGGCGCTGTGGCGGCGATGCCTCTTCTCGACATGGGGCTTGCCGTGTATCTGAAGATGGGCACGTTTGAAGAGATCAACGTGGAGCAGTATGAGGAGTATGAACAGTGAAAGGAGACAGGAAGCATGCATCTGTTCAGATCACTTGCAATCGCTATATCCATGTATTCTAAAATCCCGGTTCCCATGGTGGAGTGGAGCGAAAAAAATATGAAGTATGCGATGTGTTTTTTCCCGGTTGTCGGGGCAGTCACAGGCGCTCTGCAGCTTCTGGTTGGCAGCCTTCTGCTGGAACATACATCCTGTGGGATCCTGTTTTTTGCAGTGGCGATGACGCTGATCCCGGCGGCAGTGACGGGCGGTATCCACTTGGACGGATTCGCGGACACGGTGGATGCGCTCAGCTCCTACGGAGACAGGGAGAAAAAGCTTCAGATCCTGAAGGATCCGAATACCGGGGCGTTTGCCGTGATCGGTCTGTGCGCCTATTTCCTGGCGTCCGCTGCGCTGTGGAGCGAGGCGGACGGCGGGCTCCTGCCTGTGATCGCGTGCTCGTACATGCTGTCCCGGTCTCTCAGCGGGATTTCTGTCGTGAGTTTTCCGGCGGCGAAGAACAGCGGCCTTTTGAGGACCTTCCGGGACGGAGCGCAGAAGCTCCGGGTCCGGACAGTGCTGATCCTGTGGGCGTGCGCCTGCGCAGGCATCATGCTCTATCTGTCGTGGAGGCAGGCTGCGGTCATGATTCCGGCAGCGCTCCTTGTATTTTTCTATTATTACAGGATGAGCAGGAAGCAGTTCGGCGGCACGACCGGGGATCTGGCGGGGTATTTCCTGCAGCTGTGCGAGCTTGCGATGCTGGCGGGAGCAGTATTGAGCAGGGGGATATGGTGAGATGAAAATCGTATTTATCCGGCATCTGCGTACGCCGGGCAATGAGAAGAGGCAGTATATCGGGCGGACGGATGAGAGCCTGTCCGAGAGAGCGGTGGAAGAGTTTTACAGAAGTAAGAACAGGTATCCGGCGGTGAAGTCTGTCGTCGCAAGCCCGATGAAGCGGTGTATCGAGACGGCGCGGATCATCTATCCGGAAGCGGAGATCCGGACAGAGCCGCTGCTGCGGGAGTGCAGCTTCGGGCTTTTTGAGGGCAAATCCTATGAAGAATTAAAAGACCACCCTGCATATACTGCATGGCTGGAATCCGGCGGGATGACAGCCTTCCCGGAAGGAGAACCGCAGGAACTGTTCCGGAAAAGATGCGCGGAAGGAGTGCGGAAGTGGATCGATATTCTGCTGGAAGAAAAGGCGGAAAGCGCGGCGTTTGTCGTCCACGGCGGCACGATCATGGCATCCCTTTCCAGGCTTGCGGAAGAACCGTATGATTTCTATCACTGGCAGGTGGAAAACGGCGGCGGATATGAAGCCTTGGCTGCGGAACGGGAGTGGCTGGGCGGCAGGAAGCGACTGACGGAAGTTCGGAAGATTTCTGTATAGATATAGCTGTCTGCAGCAGATTGAGGGCAGATAAAAACAGAGATGTGGAAAAGGAGAAAGGTTTATGAAAGCAAAGATCAGGAAAAAAGCAGAGAAAGCGGCAGTGCTCTTTTCGGCGCTGCTGATCACGGGGATGTCGGCAGGATGTGCCGGCATGAGACAGCCAACAGATGATGTGTCTCCTGAAGCTGTCTATGCTGAGGATAAAAATGCGGATTTTTTCGTGTACGAAGATACAGTGTATGTGAATGCACAGGACATAGAATGGATTCAGGCAATGCAGCTCACGGCAGGGGAACAGGAAGGAGAGATCAAGCGCACCGGTGTGACTGAGGACTTTCAGGACTGGGATGCAACCGTACTTGATGAGGGGACTGTGATCTATGAGTCGGACGCTTCAGGGGTACTGCTTGCGGATGAGGGCGATGAGCTTGTGCCCTATCTCAAATATGTGGAAGGCTGAAATCTTATGATTTGATCGGAGGAAATCAGATGGTACTCAGAAGATACCGGACATCAGACTGCGGGAGGATGGCGGAGCTTTTTTATGAGACGGTTCATTCTGTGAATGCGGCGGACTATACAAAGGAACAGCTGGACGCATGGGCGACAGGCAATGTAGATCTGACAGCATGGGATAAGTCGTTTCTGGAGCATTTTACGATCGTGGCGGAAGAAACAGGAGACGACGGCAAAAGGATTGTCGGCTTTGGAGATATAGACAGCACGGGCTACCTGGACAGGCTCTATGTACGGAAAGACCGCCAGCGCCGGGGCATTGCGTCGGCGATCTGCGGTGAGCTGGAAAATGCGGCCGATGCGGCGAAAATCACTACACATGCCTCGATTACGGCAAGGCCTTTTTTTCAGAAGAGGGGATACCGCGTCGTGAGAGAACAGCAGGTGGAGCGGGGCGGTATCCTGCTCACAAACTACGTGATGGAAAAATATCGTTAAATGGAGAGGGAATATAATGATTGAGTGTATTGTCGTCGGAGCGGGAGGATTTATCGGAGCGGTCTGCAGATATCTGATCGGGCTGATTCCATTGAATGAGGGAGGAGCTTTCCCGATAAAGACCTTTTTGATCAATATAGCGGGGGCTTTTATCATCGGAGTCATTGCGGCACTGGCGCTGAAAAACAGCGCGCTGAGTCCAAGGGCAGTATTATTTCTGAAAGTGGGGATCTGCGGAGGATTTACTACATTTTCCTCTTTTGCCCTGGAGACAGGGGATCTGATCAAAGGAGGGAACATCCATACCGCGCTGCTCTATGCAGTCCTCAGCTCCGTGGTCGGAGTGCTTGCTGTGTTTGCAGGGCAGGCTGCAGTCAGAGGATAGAAGATGATCCGCGGATGAAGCGTAGATGCGGAGAGCAGAAATTAAAATCGCAGTGGACGGCAGGAATGCTTATTCCGCCGATGAATGAAACAGGAGGACTTCTATGAAAATAGAACATGTGGCAATGTATGTCAATGATTTGGAAGGCGCAAGAAATTTCTTTGAAAAATACCTGGATGCTTCGAGCAACGATGGGTACTATAACAAAAATACAGGCTTCCGGTCATATTTTCTGTCATTTTCCGACGGGGCGCGTCTTGAGATCATGAACAAGCCGCAGATGGAAGATGAAGAAAAGACTCTCACAAGGACCGGGCTGATCCATATCGCCTTCAGTGTGGGCAGCAGGGAGCGTGTTGACGAGCTGACTGCTGAATTGAAAAAGGATGGTTATGAGGTGGTCAGCGGCCCGCGCACGACAGGAGACGGATATTATGAGAGCTGTATTATTGCAGTTGAAGGGAATCAGATTGAGATTACGGTGTAGTAAAAGAAGAGATGCAGCGGGAAGAGGAAGAACCAGGGTTGAACGGTTACATTACATTTTTGGATGTATGAAAAAGGGTTTTCATTCCGAGGTGTTTGACGTATAATGGGAACATGGAATGGGGCAAGCGGAACGGTGAAATATGAACAAATTATGAACAGACCAAAAAATTGCAGAAAAACGGCTGTTTTCAGAATAGTCTGACAAATACCTGCAAAAATGAGGCTGGGAAGCCAGTATTTACAAGGGTTTCCAGAGGGTACTGTAGAAATGAGAAAAGCCCGTTTAGGGCATTGACACCTTTAAGAATCTTAACAGTCTCGTTAAAGTCACGCGTTGTAGAAATGAGAAAAGCCCGCTTAGGGCATTGACACCTTTAAGAATCTTAACAGTCTCGTTAAAGTCACGCGTTGTAGAAATGAGAAAAGCCCGCTT
>CALWQS010000073.1 GCA_944383745.1 uncultured Mediterraneibacter sp.
TCTTCTGTGTAAAAAGCCAGATGGCGGAGTCCTGCCGCCTCCGGCCTGTTCACTCGCTTCGGCGGATGATTTACCCCGAAAATCTCCAGTTCTGTCGTGTCGTTGACACGCAGATCCAGCTTCCAGTCGTCTCTCTGCTCCCGGTAATTCTCCCGGATGATCTCGAATCCAAGCTTATTCACATAAAAATCTTTTGATTTTTCATAATCAGAGACAATAATTGCAATATGATGTATGACCGATAATTTCATATTCTCTCTCCTCCCTCTGCCATGAGCAAACCTTCTCTCTCATTCTGCGCCTTCTCTGCGGGAAGAAGCGCGCTTTCGGGATGCTTTACAGATTCCCGCCTTAACATCATATACCTTTGAGAGCCGGAAAACAAGAAGACCTGCACGGCTTTTTTGTCCGCACAGGTCTCCTGCACTGCTGCTCACAGCAGCTCTTCTGTCATTTATCTCTAACTCTTGCCCGGTCCCTACTTCTCCCGGATCTTCTTAAGCGCCGTGGTGAACTTGATCGGATTGCCGTACATCAGCGTTCCGAACCGGAAGATCTTCGCCGCCAGGACTCCCGCTCCCACGCAGAACACGGCGAGCAGCGCTCCGGAGAGGATGACCTCCCACATCTCCACGCTTCCCATGGCGATTCGGATCAGCATCCCGTTGCTCGAGGTGAACGGGATAAAGGAAGACACCTTTATGAGCATGCTGTTGCTGTCATTCATGCCGAAGATCGCGATAAAGAAGGAGATCATATAGATCATCAGCACCGGCATGGAAGCCTTGCTGATATCCTCCGTCTTGGACACAAGGGCGCCCAGCATGCCGAAGCAGAACGCATACAGCAGATATCCCATCATTCCGAACACGGCGAATGCCGCCCACACCGGGATCGGTATATCGAATACATTGTCCAGCAGGCCGCCCCAGCTGTCCTTAAAGAACTGATAAGCGCCCACTGCGCTTCCCAGGATCAGCGCGCACTGAATCAGCCCCGCGATCGCTCCGGCAAGCACCTTGCCGAAGATCAGGCTGCTGCTGTCCACGCTCGTCACAAGGATCTCGATCGCACGGTTGCTCTTCTCGGACGTCACGGAAGTCGCGATCATCTGTCCGTAGAAGATGAGAAGGAAATACAGGATCATGATCAGCATGTATGTATATGCATAGTTGCTGACGCTGTCCTTGCCAAGGATCTGCGTCTCATACACCGGCTGAGTCTGATACAGCGCCTCGATCTCCGCCGGGTCAAGCCCCTGATCCGTGAGCGCCTGCGCTCGGTAAACCGCTGCCGCAGCGGCGGAGAAAGCTTCCTGCATGGTATCCGACATGGAACGGTTCTCCACCACATAGGTATAGTGCAGCAGATCCTCCACGATGAATCCGGCTTCTGCCTTTCCATCCTCCACCGCATCCTCCACCTGGTCTTTGTCTGTGCACTCCATCCACTTGATCTTCATTCCCATAGCGGCGGAAAACGCCTCCGGATCTGCAATGCTTCCGTTCTCATCTAAAAGCGCCACGGTCTCCTCTGAGCCCCCGCCGGAACTCTCGTCTGTTCCCGCAGCGCTCTCCTCTGAAGCAGAAGATCCGCCTTCCACTGCCGTGATGATTCCCGGCAGCGCGATGATGCCGACCGCCAGCACAATCAGGATGATCGTTGTCAGAAGAAAACTCTTATTCTTAAAATAGTTATTCAGCTCGAATCTTAATACTGTCAGAAACTGTTTCATGCCTGGTCACCTGCCTTTTCCACGAAGATTTCCGTCAGAGACGGCTCATAATTTCCATATTCCTCGGGAACCAGGTTCCGCTCCAGAAGTTCCTTCAGAAGGAGCTCCCTCGTGCATCCCTCTTTCATCTCTGCGATCACCTGGTCCTTCCGCCTGCCGACAACGCGGAGCAGATCCCCCACATAGTCGCGGAGCGCCTGCTCGGGTTCCTGATAATCCGTGCCCAGGCTGATGACCAGTCTGTTGTGCCCGTACTCCCGCTTGATCTGGTCCAGATTGCCGGACAGGACGATATCGCCGTGGTTGATGAGCACGATATCCTCGCAGAACTCTTCCACATAGCTCATCTGATGGCTGGAGAAGATGACAAGCTTCCCCTCCTCGATCTGCTCCCTGATCACATCCTTTAAGATCTGTGAGTTTACGGGGTCCAGCCCGCTGAAAGGCTCGTCCAGGATAATCAGATCCGGATTGCACACAAGGGTCTGCGCGAGCTGTACCTTCTGCTGGTTTCCTTTTGACAGAGTCTCCAGCTTTCTCTGCGCATATTCCTCCACGCCGAGCCGCTTCAGCCAGCGCTCCGACTGCTTCTTTGCATCAGAATGACTGCTTCCCCGAAGCTGCGCCAGATACATAAGCTGCTCCTGTACGCCCTTCTTCGGATATAGTCCCCTCTCCTCCGGAAGATAGCCGATCCGGAAATCCTTCGGATGAAACGGCTTCCCGTCCACTGTGATGGTTCCCGAATTTGCCCGGAAGACGTCCATCAGGATTCGGATCGTCGTTGTCTTTCCGGCGCCGTTCCGCCCGAGAAGACCAAGCGCTTTCCCGCTTTCGATGGAAAAAGAAATTCCGTGGAGCACTTCTTTATCTCCAAAACTTTTTCTCAGGTCTTTTACTTCCAGTTTCATAAGTTCCTTCCTTTCCCTTATAGATTGAATGAGATTTGTCTCTCATTGTACTAATACTATCATACAATCATGTGAAAGAGAAGAAAAAAATTCTTAATTTTTACTTAGGACGTTACAGTCCAAACCGTACTCAGGAACCGGGAATAGGCAGCGTCATGCTTGCATGTAAGAGGCATATTCCCGTTCCTGAGTGCGAGTGGAACTCGTAACCTTAGGACAGCACTTATAACCGCCGGCGTCAGTCAGAACGGGACGGCCGTCGCCTTCCCAGCGCCCAGAATGCCACCGCGCTCGCGGCTGCCACATTCAGGGAATCAACGCCGTGCGACATAGGGATCTTGACCGTATAGTCGCTGCGCTCGATCGTCTCGTCTGTCAGCCCTTCGCCCTCGGTTCCCAGGATGACAGCCAGTCTCTTCTCCTGCTGCAGCCGGTCGTCGTCAATATCCGCCGATTCGCTGCGAAGCGCCATTGCCGCAGTTCGGAAGCCAAGCTCTCTAAGGAACTTTATGCCGCCTTCCGGCCACACTCCCGTCTCCGCCTCCTCCAGAATCGTCCACGGGATCTGGAACACCGTTCCCATACTTACGCGGATCGCCCGCCGGTACAGCGGATTGCTGCACCCCGGAGTGAGCAGAACCGCATCCATGTTCAGCGCGGCTGAGGAACGGATGGCTGCTCCCACATTTGTGGGGTTCATGACGTTCTCCAGGATGGCGATACGCTCCGCATTTCTGCAGATTTCCCGTACAGACGGAAGAACTCTGCGCCGCATGGCGCAGAGCATCCCCCTGGTCAGTTTATATCCGGTGAGCTGAGTCAGCACATTGAACTCAGCGGTATAGACCGGAATGTCTCCGCAGCGAGACAGGATCTCCCCTGTCTCGCCGTCATCTATATGCCGCTTCTCCGCGAGAAAAGAAACCGGCTCGTATCCGGCGTCCAGCGCCCGCCCGATTACCTTGGGGCTCTCCGCGATGAAGATTCCGTCCTCCGGCCTGTCCCTATTCAGAAGCTGCGCCTCTGTCAGCCTTGCATAGACGTCCAGCTCAGCTGCGTTAAAATCTGTGATTTCGATAACATTCCCCATCTTATTTCTCCGTAAAGCTGATCTGCTTCGGCACAAGGCAGGGCTCCACTTTCTCTGCTATGTAAGCCTTGAGTTTCTCCACATCCGGTTCTTCGCTTCCTGTTATGTCCGCACACAGGATAAGCCTGTGCTCCGGTCCCCAGCATGTATACGCCTCGGCATGGTCGATCCCGCCGTAACTTAAGATCGTTTCTTCCAGCCTGCCCAGATCAAGGAAGTCCCGCCCGGTCAGATTCTCTGTCATGACCGTACGCCCGCACCGCTCCAGTACATCCAGCGTACCGTCCGGGAGGATCCTTGCGTTCAGCCCTGTCTGATAGAGGACGCCTGCCCCGTAAGGATTCGTGATCTTGTCCGTCCAGTTCTTTGTCGGACGGTCCATGATATAGAGGTTTCCCCATGCACCGTAGGGCTGCTTGCGGCAGGTCTCGTCAAAGACATACGCCTTGACAAGAGTGTTTTGGGAAACATCGTGAATCAGCTGGAAGCCTGCAGCATCATTGACCACTCCCGCCTTCAGGATATAGTGCTTCGGGAAAAGATGCTCCGGAAGATGCTTCTTCAGGCGGCGGACCGAGGGTTCCGTCAGCATCGCCTCCATGATAACATCCATGCACTCCATGAATACTTTCAGCTGCTGCTCGTCAAAACGGTTCTTCCAGTACCTCAGCTCATAATAGTAGAAGCCTTCCTTATTGGACATTACCTGCAGGTGGAACGGCAGCGAATCCAGCTGAAGCGGCTCTCTGTGCGCCGGCGCCCCTCCGATCTCATCCAGGTTCAGGATATCGCCCTGGTACTGGAAAAACATCTCGTCTGCATGGAGCGCGGAGATATGGCAGCGCATCGTCTCCATGATCTGGCGGGCAGATCTGCCGAGAAGCTGCGGCACTGTCTCATGCGGTTTGTTCGTGTATCGGAAGAGATAGCTCAAGAACAGCGGACCTGCCAGCCTCGTCCACCGGCTGTCTGTGCGGCCGCTGTGGATGCTCGTGCAGACCACGTCCTTCTCATTGCTGAAAATCCCGATACAATAATTGTAAGCGGTCAGGAACATCACGTTCTCTGATACTCTGTGTTTTCTGCAGAAAGCGTTCAGCTGATTCGGGCTGATCGTAAACCTTCCTCTGAGCGAAGCGTTCTCCCCGCGGTCAAGGTCATGGAAATCGCGGAGCGTAAGGATGCTCTTCCGAATCTGTACACCCTTCATCAGCTCTCTGTAATAGGCGATATCCTGCTCCCTCTTTCCCTTCTTGTCGCGCGCCTTCTCGTCCAGAACGTACTCAAACAGCGTATATTTCTCTTTTTCCACCGGCTTTCCCGCATACAGGTCATTCAGATCCTCGAACAGAATCTTCAGGGTCATTCCGTCGCCCACGATATGGGCAATGTCGAGGAACAGGTAGTTCACGCTGTCTGTCTGGTAGATTCCTGCGTGATAGAGGGGCTCATCCTTCTCATACATGTAAGGCACAAGAAGGTGCTTTCTCGTCTCCTCAAATTCTTCATCCGTCTGACGGATGATCGGGATATCCACTCTCAGTTCATCATGGCGGAAGCTCTTGTACACTCCCTCGTCAAGCTGGATGACAGACTTCAGACCCGGATGCACGTCGAACAGATCCTCCGCCGCCTTTTTCAGCCGCCCGAGATCAACGCTGCTGTCGAGGCGGATCAGCGACGGCAGGTTCGCGGTCGTGTTTCCTTTCATCACATATGCAAAATAAACCTGCAGATTGGTCAGCGGATAGACCTGGCGGACAGAATAGTCCACTTTTTCTTCCTTTAATGTCTCTTTATAAAATGCCTCCAGCCTCTCGATTGAAGCGTGTGCCATCAGGTCGTCCAGTGTGATGGAGAAGTCCATATTGTCCGCCAGCTCGGTCAGCAGCAGGACGCTTCCCATGGAGTCCATGCCCGCCCTGTAGAAATCCGTATCAACGCCGAAATCCTGATGTCCCAGGATTCCCGCCACAATGTCATAGAGCTTCTGCTGGAGCTCATTGTTCGGAAGAACAAGCTTTTTCCGGTTCTCTTCCTCTGCTTTCTTCTGGCTGAAATAATTCGAGCGCTTGATCTTCCGGGAGCTTGTCTTCTCAAAGGGATCTCTGCGCACACGGAAGTTCAGGATTCTCTTAAAGGACGGCAGCTTCTGATTGATCTTCGCGATGCTCTCACCCACAGCTCCCTCGATATCCGTGATTCCGCACGCCTCCGCGTACTTGAAATTCGGGTAGATTTCCGCCGTAATCACGTCATTTTCCTCAAAAACAAGAATGTCCTCCACAACCGTCTCATCGGCAAACATGTTCTCAATCTGCTCAGGAGCAACATTTTCCCCATTGCTCAGAATAATGAGGTTCTTCTTGCGCCCTGTGAGGTAGAGGAAGTTCTCGTCATCCACATATCCGATGTCGCCGGTGCACAGCCATCCGTCCTCCGTGATCGCCTCAGCAGTATTCTCCGGATCCTTGTAATATCCCATCATAACCGACGGGCTTTTGACCTGTATCTCCCCGTCCACGATCCGAACCTGGCAGCGGTCCACGATCCTTCCGACTGACGCGGTCTTATCCGGGCGGTCCCACACCGCCGTCGAGATGACAGGCGAGCACTCGGACATGCCGTAGCCCTGTCCGATGGCTATTCCAAGATCCTGATAGTTCTTCGCCAGCTCCGGAGTGAGATATCCGCCTCCGCAGGATACTCTGTGCAGACGGCTTCCGAACACCTCTGACTTTGCCTCCTCCATACTCTTGTCCGGATTCTGCTTCCTGAGAAGACAGTAGCGGTTATAAAGCGCCTTCGCCACCATCGGCACAACACGGAACGCTGTAGGTTCAAAAAGGAGCAGATGATCCGCAAGCCTGCTCATATCTCTGTTCAGGCACAAGATATTTCCATAGCGCAGTGACACAAGCACATCGCAGTTGATGCAGAAGACATGATGGATCGGAAGGATATTCAGAAACACCTGATCCTCCGGATGATCATTATCTGTACTGGAAAATGCATTATCGATCAGATTGCGGTTTGAGAGCATAACGCCTTTTCCCCGTCCGGTCGTTCCGGAAGTAAAGAGAATCATCGCACAGTCATTCTCCGACACGTTCGGAGTGACAGTGCGTCCCGCAAACTCTTTCAGAATATTGTCAGAGCATGGAACATGTTTTCCATGCTGAAGTGATATAAAAGTCCTGACTCTGGGACAGAGCGCCTTTACTCCTTCTACAAGAGGATGATGCTCCCAGTCATAGAACAGGATATCCACGTCGGAACGATTGAGGCAGTCGGCCAGGCCTTCTACATCCAGCTGGATATCCAGCGGCACGACGGTATTTCCGTCTGCCATCACTCCAAGCATGACTGCCAGATAGTGATGGCTGCTGCTTCCCAGAAGTCCGACCTGGGTCCTGTGTCCGATCACTGCATCCTGCTCCTTTGTCCAGGCGGAGATGGCGCTGCACTCCGCAGCGAACTGACGGTAAGTAACATCATAGACGACATCATTGTCCTCATAGCGGAGGAACACCTTCTCTCCGTGCTCCTTTCCGGCGTTCTGCACCAGATCGCAGATTGTTTTTGTGTTTTCGTAAGTAATCATAATCTCCCTCATTCAGCAAAAGTGAATACGGAGACGGGCAGTGCAGTTATCGACCGGCAGTCAACCTCTGTTATGCCCGAATCCAGACGACATGTTACAAAAACAATATAGCAAATCCATCAATGAATTTCAATTATATTCCATCTGTCTCTGTACCTCCGGCGTTACGGTCCGCCCCTGACTGCCGCCCCGAATCCGAATCTCGGTCGAATTTATTGATATTTTTTCTTGACACTGTTCCTTTCTGTGTGATAGAATCAGCCGGCAATAGAATATTGGTTTAATTGGAAACGCACATTCTCCTGAATGATAACGAACAACACGATCTTCTGCTGATTTATAATTCATTGAAGGAGGATTTTTTTATGCCCAAAACAAAATTTCAGGAAGTGATCTTCACAGTCTTAATGGTCTTTGTGATGGTCTATGCCATGATCTGCTACAATATCGCGCTGAATATCGGAAGGCTGGACGGGAGCGTCTTTCTCTCCGCTTTCCACGAGCTGATCGTCATGGCTCCCACCGCCTTTATACTTGACTTCTTTTTCGTCGGAAATATTGCGAAAAGGACAGCGTTTCGGATCGTTGACCCGTCAAAAGGAAATCCGTTTCATCTTGTCCTTGCGATCTCGGCAGTCTCCGTGATGTGGATGTGCCCGCTCATGAGCTTTGCCGCGACGATCCTTTTCAAAGACGCGGGGACCAGTCTCATCCCGGTCTGGCTCCAGACTGTGGCTCTGAACTTTCCTATGGCATTCTTCTGGCAGATATGTTATGCCGGTCCATTTGTCCGCTTTATCTTCCGACTTGTCTTCAGCGGACAGGAACAAGCAAGAGAGGCAGAACCAGAAGCCTAAGCTTCCGGGTTTCTGCCTCTCAGTCTCATATAGTAAAATCTGATCTTTCCCACCAGCAGCGTCAGATACCGCAGCACGGGCTCTGTCGCGATCGCAAATACAGCGAACAGCATCACACACTCCGTCGTCATCCCCGTTATGGCAAAGAGATCGTTCAGATAGATGCTGCAGAACAGAAGCCCCAGGATACAGCCTCCCAGGATACCCGCCCTGATTTTGTTCATCGGCGCGCTGATCTTATACAGGATCATGAACACGACGGAGGGCAGGCTGAGCAGGAAGGAGAATTTTAGTTTTTCATCTCGATTTCTTCTTTTTTATTGAGGATCTGCATAAACTCCTCACCGGTGATCGTCTCTTTCTCATACAGATACTTGGCAAGCTCATGGAGCTTTCCTTTGTTCTCTCTGAGAAGATTCATCGCCTTATCGTACGCCTGCTTCACAGTGTCCACAACCATATCGTCGATCACCGCTGCCGTCTCCGGCGAGCAGCTTAAGCTGCTGTCGCCGCCGAGATACGGATTCACCTGTGTCTCCAGTGCCACCATGCCGAACTTCCCGCTCATGCCGAATCGGGTGATCATGGCGCGGGCGAGTTTCGTCGCCTGCTCGATATCGTTGGACGCGCCAGTCGTGATCGAGTTGAACACCAGCTCCTCGGCGCATCTTCCGCCGGTCAGCGTGGCAATCTTGTTCTCGATCTCCTCCTTTGACATCAGGTTTCTCTCCTCCTCGTCCACCTGCATCGTATAGCCTAATGCGCCCGACGTCCTCGGTATGATCGTGATCTTTGTGACAGGCGCCGAGTTAGTCTGAAGCGCCGCCACCAGAGCATGCCCGATCTCATGGTATGCCACGATCAGGCGTTCCTTTGTGGAGAGCACTTTATTCTTCTTCTGATATCCTGCGATCACGACCTCGATGCTCTCTTCCAGATCGGACTGGGTGACGAACTTCCTGTTCTCCCGGACCGCGCGCAGCGCCGCCTCATTTACCATATTGGCAAGCTCTGCTCCGGATGCTCCGGACGCCGCCCTTGCGATGGCGTTGAAGTCCACATCATCCCCCACTTTGATCTTGCGGGCATGTACTTTCAGGATCTCTTCTCTTCCTTTCAGGTCAGGAAGCTCCACAGGGATCCTCCGGTCGAATCTTCCCGGACGCAGAAGCGCCGGATCCAGAGTATCCGGGCGGTTCGTCGCCCCCAGGATCACAACGCCCTTGGACGCGTCGAATCCATCCATCTCCGTCAGGAGCTGGTTCAGCGTCTGCTCACGCTCGTCGTTGCCGCTGAAGCCCTGGCTGTCCCTCTTCTTTCCGATCGTGTCGATCTCGTCGATGAACACGATACAGGGCGCTTTCTCATTCGCCTGCTTGAAGAGGTCGCGGACCTTGGACGCTCCCATTCCGACGAACATTTCCACGAACTCAGAGCCCGAGATGGAGAAAAACGGAACCCCCGCTTCCCCTGCCACCGCCTTGGCGAGCAGCGTCTTTCCGGTTCCGGGCGGTCCCACGAGCAGAGCGCCCTTGGGGCACACTGCTCCGATCTCCTGGTATTTGCCCGGATTGTGCAGGAAATCCACGATCTCTGTGAGAAGCTCCTTCGCCTCATCCTCCCCGGCGACGTCGTTGAACGTAATCCCGGTCGTCGATTCCACATAGACCTTTGCATTGCTCTTTCCAAACTGCATGAACGGGTTCCCGTCCGCTCCGCCGCCCATCTTCTTCATCAGCTGGCGGGACAGGAACTGTCCGAGAGCGACAAAGATCACAATCGGAAGTACCAGTGAGATGATAAAGTTCAGGATCGGATGCGTCTCCTGCGCCACCCTTCCGAACTCACAGCCCGACTCTTCCAGACGGTTCACCAGCTCCGGGTCGTCGAAGGTCGTCGTCTCATACTGCTGGGGTTCTTCGCTCTTATCGATGAAATAGATCGTATCCCCTTCCAGCTGAACACGGGACACTTCCTTGTTTTCCACCATTGTGAGGAAGGTTCCGTAATCCACTTCTTTTACACTCGTTCCCATGAACACAGGGAACACAAATGCATTGAGCAGAATAATGATCAGCAGCGCGATCAGGTAATAGATGATCAGAGGTTTCTTCGGCTTTTGTACTTGTTTCATTTCAATTCCTCCTTTGCTGTTATCTGCTCCCCTTCTGTTCTTCTCATTCTTATCTCTTCTTCAGCGCCATCCGGATTGCTTTCAGGATCTGGATGATCGGGATGTTCACTGCTGCAAGACCGTATACCGTAAGCAGCTGCGTAATTGTAAGCGTCTGCACCTGGAAAATATTGTGCAGGCCCGGGATCATGACAACAGCCGTAATCAGCACTAAACCGAGGAGGAACGCGCCGATCAGCCACTTATTGTCGATCACTCTCTTCGAGAATACGACAGGCCTGTCAGACTTACAGTTAAATCCGTGGAACAGCCTTGCAGAACAAAGCGTTGCGAACGCCATCGTACTTCCCAGAAGCGCGTTCTCCCCGTGATATCCGATCAGGAACGCAATCATCGTAGTCACGCCGATCGAAAGTCCTTCCGTTCCGATCTTGAGCAGGAAGTCCTTTGTCAGGATAGATTCGTTCATCGGCCTCGGCTTCTCATCCATGACTTCCTGCGAGTGCGGCTCTAATCCCAGAGCAATCGCCGGCAGACTGTCTGTCAGCAGGTTGATGAACAGCAGGTGCACCGGTGCGAACGGTACCGGCAGCGCCGTGATAGATGCATAGAGCACTGCCAGGATCGCTCCGAAGTTTCCGGAAAGAAGGAACTGGATCGCGCTCTTGATGTTCTTGTAAATATTACGCCCATTCTCAACAGCTTTGACGATCGTCGCAAAGTTGTCGTCCGTGAGCACCATAGCCGCGGCGTCCTTGGACACCTCGCTTCCTGTGATTCCCATTGCAACTCCGATATCCGCCTGCTTCAGCGCCGGCGCGTCGTTCACGCCGTCTCCTGTCATTGCCACAATGTTCCCTTTGTCCTGCCATGCGCGCACGATGCGGATCTTGTGTTCCGGTGAAACTCGCGCATACACGGAGATTCCTTCCACGAAATTTTTCAGCTCTTCATCGGACATATTCTCGATCACAGCGCCCTCGCACGCCTCGGATTCATCCTTCAGGATGCCGATCCTTTTAGCGATCGCCGCGGCTGTTACCTTGTGGTCCCCCGTGATCATGATCGGGCGGATTCCCGCACGCTTACATTCTGCAACTGCCGCCTGGGATTCAACCCTCGGCGGGTCCATCATTGCAACAAGCCCGAGGAATGTAAGGTCGTACTCGTCGTCCAGCGTCAGCTCAAGTTCGTCGGATACGACCTTATATGCAAATGCCAGCACACGCAGACCGGATCTTGAGAACTCCTGGTTCTGATTCTCGATCTTCTGTCTGTCCTCGGCAGTGATCGGACGGATCTCATTTCCGATCTGTATGCTTGTCATCCTGTCAAGGAGCACATCGACCGCGCCTTTTACAAGCATAGTCGGAACGCCTTCCATCGTATGTTTTGTTGACATCAGCTTCCGGTCGCTGTCGAACGGATTCTCACTCTCTCTCGGATATTTCGCCTTGACGTCATCTGGATTCAGACCCAGCTTTGTTCCCAGGTTGAGGAGCGCCGTCTCGGTCGGGTCGCCGATCTCCACACCATCCGTGTTGGATGAATCATTGCAGAGAATACTGCTGATCAGCAGCCTGCTCTGAGACGGGTCGTTCAGGTCGATTCCGTCCGCCTCTATGCAGAGGTCGTCTAC